>JAUMWO010000119.1 GCA_030529605.1 Bacillota bacterium
GATTCGCTCCTGCGCATCGCAGTAGGAGTCAAAGTCCTTGAGGACAAAGAACTCGTCGTTGTGCTTGAGCAATCGGTCGGAGATCGCGACAAATTCCTCGCGCGGCGCCGGCAGGAAGCCGTCCGTCAGCTGATCGACGACGCGCCGGATGTCCGGATTCTCGCGGTACAGTTCGATCGATGAGTAATTTCGATTTTGATAGTAGTTGTAGACTTCCTCGTCGCGCAGGCCGAAGATCACGATGTTGTTGTCGCCGACTTCGTCCATGATCTCGACATTGGCGCCGTCAAGCGTCGCGAGCGTGATCGCTCCGTTCATCATAAATTTCATATTGCCGGTGCCGGAAGCTTCCTTGGACGCCGTTGAGATCTGTTCGCTGACATCCGCGGCCGGGATCAGGATGCCCGCCATCGAAACGCTGTAGTTGGGCAGAAAGACGACTTTGAGCTTGTCCTGAATGCGCGTGTCCCCATTGACGAGACTGCCGACCGTGTTGATCAGCTTGATGATCTGCTTTGCGATGTAGTAGCCGGGCGCGGACTTGCCGGCGAAGAGGAAGGTGCGCGGCGGGATGTCCAGATTCGGGTTTTCGAGCAGCCTGTTGTAGAGATGCATGATCTGCAGCACATTGAGATGCTGGCGCTTGTACTCATGGATGCGCTTCGCCTGCACGTCGAAGATCGAGTGCGGATCGATCACGATGCCCTGAGTCTGCTTGACATAATCCGCCAGCCTCTCCTTGTTTTGATGTTTGATCTGCGCGACGGCATCCTGCAGCGCGGCATCGTCCTTGTGCTTCATCAGATCGAGCAGGGCGGTCGGCTCCTTTGCAAAATCGCGTCCGATCGTCTCGCGGATGAGCTCCGCGAGCTTCGGATTGCTCGCATTGAGCCAGAGGCGATGCATGATGCCGTTGGTCTTGTTGTTGAAGCGCGAAGGCTCCAATTTATAGAAGTCTTTGAGTTCCTTCTTTTTGAGGATTTCGGTGTGCAGTTTGGCGACGCCGTTGACGCTGTGCGAACCGATGATCGCCAGATACGCCATGCGCACGACCTCGTCGGCGATGATGGCCATGCGATGCACCTTTTCCTCCCGATATCCGTATTCGTGGCGGAGCTGATCCACGAAGCGACGATTGATTTCGTCGATGATCATCATGATGCGCGGAAGCAGTTCGCGGATCATATAGACCGGCCATTTTTCGAGCGCTTCCGCGAGGATGGTGTGGTTGGTGTACGAGATGGTCTGCGTCGTGATCTCCCATGCCGTATCCCAGCCGAGCCCTTCGACATCCATCAATAGCCGCATCAACTCGGGCACCGCGAGCGCCGGGTGCGTGTCGTTGATGTGGATCGCGACATAGCGATGAAAATCGAGGATCGGGCGTCCGGAGCGTCGGTAGGAGGCGAGGATGCTCTGCAGACCGGCGGACACAAAGAAATACTCCTGCTTGAGCCGGAGAAGCTTGCCTTCTTCGAAGGAATCGTTGGGATAGAGAATCTGGCTGATGATCTCCGCCGAATGCTTGTGTTCAAATGCCGCGAGGTAATTGCCCTTCGAGAAGCGATCGAAGTCAAAATTGGACTCCACCGCCTCCGCCGACCAGAGTCGGAGCGTGTTGACCGTGTCGTTGCGGTAGCCGACCATCGGCGTGTCATACGGTACGGCGCGCACCTTCTGTGTCTCCGTGTGACGGAAGCGCAGCTGATCGTCCTCCATATAGGGTTCGACCTTGCCGTAGAACTCGACGAGGACCGCTTTGCTCTCGCGTTTGATCTCCCAGACATTGTCGTTGGTCAGCCAGCGATCCGGAAACTCGACCTGATGCCCGTCGACGATGCGCTGTTCAAACAGTCCGTTTTTGTACCGGATACCGCATCCATGCCCCGCATAGCCCTGCGAAGCGATCGCGTCCATAAAGCAGGCGGCGAGCCTTCCGAGTCCACCATTTCCAAGCCCTTGCTCCAATTCGGTGTCGATCAATTTGTCGAGGGAGACGCCGAGTTCGGCGAACGCCTGATGAGCGGTCTCGTAGAGTCCGAGACAGTGCAGATTGGTGCGCAGGAATTTTCCGGTGAGGAATTCCATCGAAAAATAATAGACCTGCTTTCTGCCTTCCTCGCGGTAACGGCGGTTGGTTTCCCCCCAAGCGATGGCGATCTGCTCTTTGAGCAGCGCAGCGAGCGCGGTGTATTGTTCGAGATCCGAAGCGTCCTCCAAAGTGCGCGTCGTGAGCGCCTGAAGTTTGCGGAGGTAAAGCTCACGGAAATTTTGTGTGGAAATTGTCATTGATACTCCTTATTGCAGTGATCGATATAGGTCGTAATAAGCGCCGGCAGAGCGTTTCCAGCTGTGATTGCAGCTCATCGCCTGCCGGACGATGTGTTTCCAATTCTCCGGTTGCTCCCGGTAAATGCGGACGGCGTAGGTGAGGACATGGAGCATATCATGCGCATTGTAATTGGCAAAGCGGAACCCGTCTCCCTCCCGCGTATATTGATTGTATGGACGAACGCTGTCGCGCAATCCGCCGACTTCGCGCACGAGAGGCAGGGTTCCGTAGCGATGCGCAATCATCTGCCCCAGCCCGCAAGGTTCAAACAGGGACGGCATCAGGAAGAGATCGCTTCCGGCATAAATTTTGCGCGCCATCGCCTCGTCGAAGGTCAGCAGCGCACGCACTTGATTGGGATAGCGCGCTTCCTGTTCGCGGAAAAACTGATGATAACGCTCTTCTCCGGTGCCAAGCCGAATGAATTGAACCCCCAGCTCCAAAATCTGTGGGAAGACGGACTGGACGAGATCGAGTCCCTTCATATCGGCGAGACGGGTGACCATCGAGATCACCGGCGTCTCGGAGCGGAAGGTGAAGTTCAGGCTCTCCTGAAGCGCGCGCTTGTTGTCCATTTTGCCGCTGAGTCGCGTCGCACAGTAAGGGTGGGCGAGACGCGGATCCGTCATCGGATTGAAGTCCATGACATCGATCCCGTTGAGGATGCCGAAGACCTTGTGGCGATGCTCGCGGATCAATCCGTCGAGACCTTCCCCAAAGAAGGGATAGGTGATCTCGAGCGCATAGGACGGCGAAACCGTGGTCACGCGATCTCCAAAGACGATGCCCCCCTTCATCAGATTGATGTTGTCATAAAATTTCAAGCGATCGTCCGTGCGGTACTCCTCCGGCAGATTGAGAATCTCGGTGAGAAAGTCCGCGCGAAAGACGCCCTGGTAACGCAGGTTGTGGATGGTGTAGACCACGCGCATGCGGCGATAAAACTCGTCATGCCGTTTGTAAAAATCCACGAGCGGAGCAATGGCCGCCGAATGCCAGTCATTGCAGTGGAGCACATCGATCGGCAGCAGCAGATGTTTGATCGCGGCGAGGACGGCCTTGCTGAAATACGCGTAGCGCTCCCCGTCGTCCGATTCGCCGAAGAGAAGCGGTCGCTTGAAATAGTATTCGTTGTCGAGGAAGAAGATCTCCGTATCTCCCTCCATATAGCGGAAGATGCCGACATATTGTTCTCGCCACCCGAGATGGACTGCGGTCGAGCCGAGAAAATCCATTTTTTCGCGGTAGGTCGCGGCGATGCTGCTGTGCAACGGGGTGAACACGCAGACTCGGACATTTTCGAGTGTGTTCAGCGCCTGCGGCAACGAGCCGGCGACATCGGCGAGTCCGCCGGTTTTCGAAAACGGCGCTACTTCGGCAGCGACATAAGCGACATGAATCATCGGAACCCCTCCCTTGTAATAATGGCTTTTTTGCCTCCGATAAACGGACTCGACGGGTCGCCGATCAATGTGACCGACGATTTGACGAGGGAGCGCTTATCGAGCACGACATAGTTCAGATGTGAGTTTTCTTCTACGGTCGTCTTTTGCATGATGATCGAATTGCGGACGATGCAACCCTTTCCGATGCGAACGCCCCGGAACAGGATCGAGTTTTCGACGAAGCCTTCGATCCGGCATCCGTTCGCCACAAAGGAATTGCGGACCTGCGCGTTCGGTCCGTAAAAGGTCGACGGCTCGTCCTTTACCTTGGTGAAGATCTGTCCTTTGCGATAAAAGAGCTCATGCGCCTGCTCCGGATTGAGCGTGTGCATGTTGGCGTCGTAGTAGTTCTTCACATTGTTGATCGAGTACATGCTGCCGAGGTATTCGATCGGCTGCACCTTGTAGCGGTTGAATGCGTCGAGCAGCACCTGTTTCATAAAATTGTGCTCTCCGGCTTCCACCGCATCGCTCAACAGTTGGAGAAAGAGCACCTTCTTGAAAAAGTACATCTCCATCGAGAGATGAAAGCGATCGGACATGCCGAGGTTGGTACCGATGCTTTTGAAATGGCCGTTTTCGTCGATTGAGATGCGATCCGCTCCGATGAAGCGGCGCTCGAAATCGTCGACGCGCTTGTAGACGATGCCGATCTCCGCCTTCGATTCGAGGTAGCGCTCAAACAGCGCGCGGAAGTCGATGTTGCCGACATAGTAGCTCTTGCAGAGCAGGACATATTCCTGATCCGAATACTCGATGAAATTGCGGTTTTGGTGAAAGAGCCCGATGTCCCCGAGCCTCTGATATCCCTTGTTGTAATCGTAGGTCGGCGAGAAGATGAAGAGTCCGTT
>JAUMWO010000120.1 GCA_030529605.1 Bacillota bacterium
TACGACGGAAGGGTGTGCCGTCCGATCGCTCGATCCTTCTCCAGATCACAGAGATTGTTCGCCAACATGATATTGGCGGTAAGGAGGACGGGAATCGCGCTCAAAATCAGCAGTTTCAGGATCGGCATCACCTGAAAATTCGCCGAGACCGACATACCGAGATAACGGATTTCGAGCAGGGTTCCCGTCGGGTAATTGATCTGGAGCGTCAAAAACGGGATGACCAGTCCGTAAAAAATCCCCGATGTAACCTCGCCAAGCGGCGTGTAGGAAATCGGAACGGGGCCGTAGCTGTACAATACGCCAAAGAAAAAGCAAAGCGCTCCGGTCGCGAGCACGACCATGCCTGCGATGCGTGAGAGATAAAGTCCCAACCCGACGCCGATCCATGCGAGCAGCGCGATTATAATCCAAGCATTGCGTTTGGAAACCGGCAAGGTCTCCTTCTCGGACCTTGCTCCCTTCACATTGTTGAGTGCCGTCGCCATCATGTCGATCGCGAGCATCGACACAAAAAAGATTGCGGTGCGATCCCAATGAATCGCTACCTGATTGAGAAAGAGATAGGCGAGCGCCAGACCGAAGGCAAAAACGCTCGTTATCTTCGTGCGCAATTCCACCAAATCGAAAAATCGTTTGATCATCTTACTCCATTCGATTTCGGGCCGAGATATGCCCGTTCCAACAAATTCAGCATCTGTTCCCGCTTTTTATCGCTCATATTCATCGAATCCAGGATTCGCTTCGCCTTGCCATAGTAGTTCGTCGAAACGCCTCTTGCCCGCTTGGCACCCCCGCGCTCCCGCACGAGCCGTACTGCCGACTCGCTCGTCAATTGTGCAGCATCGACGCCGCTTCCTTGCAGTGAGAGGATCAACGGCAAGGTGACGACTCCTTCGCTGAAATCACCTGCTACCGGCTTTTTCGCCGTCTCCTGATCGCATTCGTAATCGATGATGTCGTCGGTGATCTGAAAACACATTCCGAGGAAGCGTCCAAAATTTGCGTAATCTTGGTGCGGCAATCCTACTTCATCCGATGCCAAAGCACCGAAACGAAATGCCGCTTCGAAAAGCACGGCCGTCTTGCCGCGAATAATGCGAAGGTAGCGCCAAACCGAAAGCTTGAAATCCCGGTTGTGGATGTACTGTTCCAGTTCGCCCAAGCAGATCCGCGACACATAGTCCGGAAATCGCGTCGGGCGCTCCCGGTCTTGATACTTGTCGCTGCTTGCGACTTGCGCAACGATACGCAGCGCCATTGCGAGCAGGTAATCCCCGCAGATGACCGCAATCTTGCGACCGAACGCCTTTTGCAGCGAAGGAATCCCGCGACGAATCTCCGCATCGTCGATGACATCGTCATGAACGAGAGTGGCGAGATGGAAAATCTCGATCGCCTCCGCCAAACGCACCGCATCGACCTGCACGGTATCGGCCGCATCCATCGACGCGATCAACAGGGCCTGGGCGCGCAACAGCTTGCCCTGCGCACCCGCCAAATGACGGAGATATGTCCGAATCGGCAACGGTGCGCGATCGAACATGGAAGAAAGGTCGTCTCGAACCGCCTTCATTCCATCTTCCCAACTCCAATTAGTCATGATAGAGATACCGTTTCGATGCAAACTTTGTTTTGGACCACCACGATTTGAGCAGCGGGATCACATAGTAATCCAAGCCGAAGGTCATACCTCCTCCGATGAGAACGGCGATCCCCGCAAAAATCATCCAGAAGGTGGAGAGATAAAGACCGGTGGTCATCACAAACATCGACTGCAACACCAAGGTCGTGCCGGCAGACAGGAAGGTGAACAATCCGCCGATCAACGCGAGACCGACCAAGATTTCGAGTACGACGATCGTCGTCTGCATGAACATTTGCATTCCGTCGGAGCTCAGGACGACCTGATCGACAAACCAATTCACCGGCGCAAAGTCGATCTTGAACGCAAAGTCTGACAACACCGACTGCGAAAGCTCCTTGCCCGAAACAAAGATGAATTTTAAGAACCCGAAGAAATCCAGGTTCATCAGCACGGTCCCGGCAGCTGTCGCGGCTTCGCCCGTAGCAGCAGTCGTCGCGTCCGTCGTTGCAGCGGTGGCACTGTCGGTGGCAATCCCCAGCAAGGTGTTATACCAAGTGTTGGCTCCGCCAAAGAACGCAGCAAGCTTCGGACTCTCGAGCCAGCCTTCCGCAACTTTGTGCAGACCTTCAAACAGCCAAACGGCTCCCAGCCAAATTCGGAGCGGCACCAATAAGAAACTCGGCGTTCGGTTGGAGAAATGTCCCCCCACGAAACTTCGGCGATTCCGGATGGTGAAGAACTCATGTTTCATGTAGCTGAAGATCTTGTTCCAACCGAGCACCTGAGCAAAGTAGACGATGTTGATAAAATGCTTGACAAACATCGCGAGGAAGGACGGCAGATTGATCATCCGCTTTTCGCTTCCGACGCGAGCGACTCCATACCGTCCGCCCACGCAGACCATCACGCCGTGGAACGACGGTCGATACGGTGTCTGCTCTCCGCCGCGAATCGCATTGGTCAAGTTCTTGACGACTTGATGCGAACTCGCTTCGCAGTTTTCGACCATCTGAGGAACCGGAGTTTGACTGCCCTCCGGGATATAAAACATATTGTCCCCGACGACATAGACATCATCACGCCCCTCGGCTCGAAGGAACGGATCGACTTTGATACGCCCGCGCCCTTGACTGGCGAGTGTTTTCGCCGCTTCCGCGGTGATTTCGGCACTCTCGATCCCGGCCGCCCATATCACGGATCCTGCCGGCTTGCGAACAATGCTTCCGTTTTGCTCAATGCCGATGAAATCCGCACCGATTTCTTTGACGCCGCATCCGTACATCGTACGAACCTTCATCTTCGCGAGGCGCTTTTCGACCTTTGCGGACAGTTTTTCCGGCAAAATCGGCACGGCGCGAGGTAGAATATCGACATTGACCATCGTCACATCGTCCGGATCGATTTCAAATTTTTTGCAGAGGATCGGAACAAATTCTGCGAGTTCTCCGATCATCTCTACACCGGTGAAACCGGCTCCTACGACATAAAAAGAAAGGAGCAGACGACGTTTTTCGAGGTCGGCGATGCGCCCCGCCTTACGGAAACAAGACTCGATGCGCTCTTTGAGACGGATGGCATCGTCATAGGACCAAAGATTATAGGCATATTCTTCGGCTCCGGGAACACCAAAATAAGTCGGCTCGGAACCCGCAGCGAGCACGAGATAGTCGTATGCATAGGAGCCGTTCTCTCCGGTCGCCTTTTTTGCATCAAAATCGATTCCCGTGATATTGTCCAGCACGACGCGCACATTGCGCCCCGCAAAGACTTTTTTCAAGCTGATCTTGATGCTGTCCTCATCGACGCGCTGTGCCGCGACCTCGTGAAGTTCCGTCAGCATCGTGTGGAACGGGTTGCGGTCGACAATCGTTATCTCGGTCTCACTCGGATTTTTGAATCGTTTGGCCAAGCCTTTGGCTGTCAGGATACCGGCATAGCCCGCTCCGATGATGAGAATTCTGTTCATGATTCCCCCTAATGGTTCAAAATGTAGCTGTTTAGATATTATAACGGAACCCGAAATAATTCACAATAAATTGGCAAAAAAAAAAGCGCATGCGGAAGCATGCGCCGTGGAAAGGAAGTTCTATTGGTCCTTCATGAGATCGTCGGCCGGTCCGAACTTCATATCTTTTTGCTTGAGGGCATTGAATCCCAGAAGCAGCAGGAAGAGGTTTCGCGCGATCACCAATGCGGTCGAACAGATCGAGACGATGATGTTGAGCGCACTGAAGTCGAGCGAATGACCGATCAAGAGTCGCAGCAGGTCGTTGATAATCTCAAACGAATTGTCCAGCAGTCCGAGCAGACCGGAAAGCACGGCAAAGAACAGGTAGACCACGACCGCTTTGGTCGCAGTGCGTTTGAGCCACGCGTTCTCCTCACGAAGATGGACATAGAGCGCCAAAATCACGAGAGGGATCGCACTGACGAGTCCAAAAAAGTAGATCGAAGCGCCCACCAACGATACGGAAATACCTAATTTTGTCTTTTCCATTGAAAGAACCTCCTTGTTTTGCAATCACTTGCATCGGTTACTATTCTACACGCGTAAGTGTATCATTTCAACAAATTCGTCGATTTTTTTCGCCAACTTGCGGAGCCGGTCGCTTGCGGGACAAGTTCGACTCCACCCGTATACGGGTTACATCAGCATGTTTAGAAACCAGCTACTATAGCGGAATCGTTCGCTGTGCTTACGCACAGGCTCCTTCGTTCTATTCGATCCAGCGATCGTAAACCCGCTTTTTTCGAGACTACGCCTGCGAAAAAAGTCTACCCACGGGTCGATTCAGTCAACTTGCAAGCAAGTTGTTTCAGTTCGATTCCTTCCACTGCACGCAAAAGCTCCCCTGTGCAAAAAGCACAGGGGAGCTTTTGTGGTGCCCAGAGGCGGAATCGAACCACCGACACGCAGATTTTCAGTCTGCTGCTCTACCGACTGAGCTATCTGGGCAAATGTGGTGGGCATAAGTGGACTCGAACCACCGACCTCACGCTTATCAGGCGTGCG
>JAUMWO010000121.1 GCA_030529605.1 Bacillota bacterium
GTTTCACGCGATCCCAGACCTGACCGCACCACTCCCTCGATCGTTCGACGACGATGGCGTCCATTTGGTTCCCGACCTGGATGTTTTTGCGCAGCTGTTCGATGCCCGCCGCGACCGAAGGCAGTTCGAGTCCGGCTGCCCGGTAGGCTCCGGTGAGTTCGGCGCATTTGGCATCGCAGCGCTGTTTGAGTTCTTCGATCTCGGTCTCGAGGGCGGCCAATCGCTCGTCGCGGACCTGAAGTTCCTGCTCGAGGACGGCTCTTCGGTCGCGTGCCTGGCACGCCTTGCCGTAGGCGAGGCGGAGGGCTTCGACCGACCCGACCTCAAATTGAGACAGGAAGCGGCTCAAACGGTTCTGAAGTTCGGCCCGCTCGTTGAAACCATAGGTTTCGAGGCCGCGAATCCGCGACTCGATGGTGCGCGCCAGTCGGACCTTCTCAAAAAACGGATCCTCCGGCGACGCATAGAGCCCGCCGTACTCGTCGGATCCTAGGCCGGCGCTGAATGCGGAGCGCGCATCGCGCAGGGCGCGCCCTCGGCGCCACTGGTCGAGCCCGAGCAACAGGGCGACCGCGCCGAAGATCAAGGCCCCCGGCCACCAGAACACCGCCATCACCGCGGCGGCGAGCACTACAGGGAGCATCAGCCATGCAAGGCGGTTGCGGCGCGCGATGTGCTCCGCATTCGCCCGCGCGGAGGCGCGGGCGGCATCGATGTCCACGGAGGGATCCAGCTGCGGCAGAGCAGCGAGCTGCGCTCGCTGATCTTCGATCCGATCGCGATCGACTCGCTCGTTGCGGAGCGACTCATGCAATTGCCGCTCGGTGGCTTCGATCTCCGCCCAATGTGCTCCGAGCGAAACCAGACGTCCGTCGTACCGCTCCTCCGAGATCCGTATCTTGAGTCCCGAGACTTCGTCGCGCATCTCCTCGAGACGGCGTTTTCGCTCGGCCAGCTTCTGATCCAATTCTTGAAATTCGTCGATCCACGACGACTCATCCCCCGCGAACGGCAGGATTTGAGAGTGAAGCCCATGCTTACGCTCCCATTTCGTCAGCTCCTCGATCGCCTGCCGCAGCTCCTGCGAGGCTCGATCGAGCTCACGGATCCTCGTATCCATCGATTCGACCTCGAGCCGGAGGGTATCGCGGCGTTGCATCTGGTCGCGCAGACCGTCCCATTCCCGCTCCTTGTCGCGAAGCGCCTGACGCGCATCCTTGAGATCCGCGAGCACCTTCTTGCGCTTGGACTTTGCGTTGCCGCGCGTGCTGTAGAGTCGGCGCATATCCTCGTCGATATCTTCCAATACCTCATCCGGTAATCGGAGGCGATATCCGTTGAGCTCGTTGTCGCTCTGCGAGCCGAATGCGCGAAACAAGGTATTGCGAATTTTGGACCAGCCGCTCGGATCAAAGATCATCAGTTCCGTCTCATCGATGTGAAAGAGCGAGCGAAACAGATCCCGTCCGACTCCATCCGTCTCGGGAAGCGGGTGATTGCCGATCTTTTCGCTGCTGCCGTTGGTGCGAAGCAAGGTGCCGTCCGCCGAGCTTCGGAGACGACGCTCGATCTCGACCCGCTCGCCCCCCTCCCGCTCGATCTCAGCGGAAAATTCGATGTAACCGCCGTCCCAGCTCGTATACGGATGATTGTTCGCCGTCTTTGGAAGAAAACCGTAGAGCATCGTCCCGACGCTGTCGAACATCGTCGATTTGCCGGACTCGTTGTCCCCCACGATCACATTGAATCGACCGAAGGAAAACGAAGCATCCGCCCATTTTCCATATCGCTTGAATTTCAAAGAAATGAGGTTCATCGCTTCACCTCCTCGTATTCCAACAGACGCGCGACCGCCTCTCCGCGAAGCGCCGCCTTGAGTTCATCCAGATCCTGCACGCCCAGCTCGTCCGCACGATATCCGAGCTGACGCAGCTCGAATTCAGTGAGTTCTTCCACCCGACGGAGCATAATCCCGAGAAGCGTATTCTCCGATTGCTTGGAAACGAGATCCACTTCCGGACGCAGATCGCTCAGAACGAATTCGAGTCCGATCATCCCGCATTCTTCCGCGATTCCATCGAGCCACTCCTGCTCCCCGTCGCGGTACAAAGTCGAATACAGCGCCGTCGTGCCGCCCGCCTGAAGTCGTACATAGCCGGCGCGCAGCGTGCGCAGATGCGTCTTGATCGCAGAGCGAAGTTCCCGGAGACTCTCCATCCCGGTCAGATCGATCCGACTCTGCTCGAACACGATGCCGTTGAAATTGACCTCCGTGATCCGAATATCGGCGATCTCTCTCCCCCCGGATTTGAGCTCCACCAGATATCCGCCCTTGGGCCCCGTCTCGTTGATATGCAGCCCCTGCAAACTTCCGGAATACGCGATGCGGTCGGTGAGCATCTGACGCTTGTGAATGTGGCCGAGCGCAAAATAGTCGTAACGGAGACTGCGCAACGAATCCAGTGAATTGGCATTGTATTTGACCTTGGTCGGCGGCGCCGACACCGTATCGATGCTCATGTGAGCGATGCCGATGTGAATCCCGTCTCCACGGCGAGGGTAGGAAGCAGCCGATACCGGCTCATAGGAGTACCCGTTTCCGACGAGTGTGACGGTTTCTCCACTTCTCAGCGTGATCGACTCGCTGCGAACCCTGCCGTCAGAAAATAAAAGAAAGCGCTCCAGCCCGCGAATCTCCGGGACGATCGCCTCGACTCCCCGGTCGTCGTGATTGCCCGCTGCGTACACGACGTAGATCCCGGCTTCCGTCGCACGACGCAACTGGCTTAAGACAAAGTCACCATCTGCAGATTTGACATCGTTCGTATCAAAAAGATCCCCTGCAATCAGGATTAAATCAAGTTCATGCAATAAAGTGTAATCAATCGCTTGACGAAACGAGTCACGAATCGACTCTCGCAGAGCGCGTCGTACTTCGCGCGATTTGTTGGCGAATCCGACAGAAAAATGACAATCAGAAAGATGTAACAGCTTCATGCAAATCCTCCTTCGATATTTTAACATAAAAACTTGCGCCCAGATTCGATTTTTACTATACTGTAGATAAAATCAGAAGGAGCAAATATGCTTTACAGGTCTTATGTGTCGGAGTACAAGACCGATGTCGTCGAAGTTGGGACTGCCGTCTCCAACACGGACCATCAGCCTGTGATCGTCATAACGATGTTCGCGCCGAGTTGTCTCGCTTTGACGACCCGTGAGCATTTGACATATCTTTATAATTTCCTCGATCTCCGCGAGGACGACGAAAAAACCCGAATTATCCTACGACGCACCGAAGGTCGCCCCTTGGTGCGTTTTGTCGAGTCCACCAAACTCGACCATGAAATGCGCGTACAGATCGCGCTCGAATTTCTTAAAAAAATCGTCGTCTACGACGTGTTTCCCAATTCAATCAAAAAGAAATTGCTCTCCGAGGACCAAGTATTCTTGAACGAAGACGGCGTCCAGCTTCAGGAGATCGTCAACTACACCAACCGCGAGCCGGTCAGCGATCAGGAAGTCATCGCGCGGATCGGACACATCCTTTCCATCCTGCTGCCGGATTCCAACGAAGTCGAGCTCGCGCTGATCAACCAGATGCGCCACTCGCGCGAGTACGCGACCATCCGCGAGGCATATGAGGCGTTCCGCGATGTCTTCGTCTACCAGGTCCCGGTGACGCTCGAGCAACGCATCATCGTCAACTCCGCCTCGCTCCCGAAGATCACCTCCGAGATGATCGACTCTTATCAAGCAGAGCAGGAGCAGCGCCGCCGCAACGAAGAACGCCTCGCCGAAGAACGGCGGTTGCGCGAACTCAAAGCGGAAGAAGAACGCCTCCGAGCACAGCAATTCCAAGAATTCAACGAAAAAATTGAATACCAGACCAAAATGAGTCTGACCAATGCCGACTTCGCGCCGTCCGCCTTCCGCGAAAAAGAGATCTCTCTTTCTGCAGCGGACGATGCCGATCCCTACATTCCATCCTCCGAGATGGATTATTACGGCATTTCGCTGATCAAGCGCAACAAAGCGCAAAAACCTGCTGCCGCGAGTGCTTCCACCGATCCGGAACCGACCGACGAGGGCATCTACGAGACCGTCGCCGGCGAACTCGTCAGCGAAGGCAGCACCGGCGCGCGTTGGAACCCTCGTGTACCGGAGATCTCGGACCAAACCCCTCCTTCCGGTGTGACATCCGCTCTCACGGATCTGCCGCCATCCGTCACACTCGATCGCAACCTCGCGACCGAAGAAATCCGACTGATGACCGAGGGAGAGAAACAGCAGCAGATTCAGGATGCTCTCCAAAGCATCACCAATCGATTCAAAGCGCTGTTTGAGGAAACCGTACACAATTTCGACGTCGAAAAACCACGCGAGCCCGAACCATTTGTCGATCCCTTCGCTCATCTGCCATCCGATAGCGAACGACGGAACAGTACGCCCAACGCGTGCGATCGAATCCAATCGCCACTCGATGCGATCGAAGAATTCGATGCGATTGAAGGAT
>JAUMWO010000122.1:0-2311 GCA_030529605.1 Bacillota bacterium
GAGGGCGATGGAAGCGATCTCATCCGAATTTTCTTCCATCAGATGAACAAAGCTCGGAATCATCGCGGGCGGCAAATTGTCGATACAGAAGTAATTGAGGTCTTCGAAGACCTTTTTGGCTTGACTCTTTCCGGCTCCTGACAAACCCGTCACGATGACAATTTTCATTCGATTCCCTCTTTCCAGTTCACTACACGACTGCGATCCAGCCCGCTTCGCAGGAAACGATCGATTCCCTGTTGCACTTCTCCGACCCGCTCCGGGCGATGAGCATCCGAACAAATCGCAAACCGCACATCGATGTCGGCGATCTCACGAAGCTGCGTTTCCGTCAGAAAGCCATGCGGCGCATTGATTTCGAGCAGGGTATTGCGCCGCGCAGCCGCCTCAGCAATCGGTCGAATCTCCACAGCCCCTTTGTCGCCCGGATGGGTGATCATATCGATCGGATATCGCTCGATCGCCGCAACAATCGATTCGGTATTGTATTTGACCGCAGATTTCATGCGAAAGAGATTGCGGATGTGAAACCACGCATCCTTGCTCCACCGCGTCCCGAAATGGTATCCGGCGTTGAGCCAGTCCAAGACACTGAGGATCTCATCGTCGACATCGAGCGAACCATCCGGCAGAATATTTGCTTCCAAGCCTTGTAAAATCCGAATATCCGGGTACTCGGGTGCAATGTCGTCGATCATTTTGCGCAGGACAAAAATATTGCCGCGCCGGATGCCGTAAAAGCGATGACTCGGACCATGGTCCGTGATGGCAATCTCCTGCAAGCCCTTCGCGCGCGCCGCCTCCAAAATATCACGAAGCGACGACTTACCGTCGCCGCTGAAATTGGTGTGCATATGATAATCTGCTCTGATCATTGTTCTCCGGAAAAAGCGGGCTCTGAAACTCAGAGCCCACAAACCCGACGGGTTATTTCAAGAATTTTTTGAATTTGTCTCCGAACAAATCCGCCATCGTCGTCGCTTTCTTTTCTTCGACGTATTCGCTCGCAGCTTCGTTGGCCTGCTCGCGCTCCTCTTCTTTGGCCTGCTTCATACTGAGCGAGATGCGACGCTCCTTCTTGTCGACCGAAAGCACGGAAACCTCAACCGTATCCCCGACTGCGACGACATCCGAAGGAAACTTCACGCGCTCATCCGAAAGCTCGGAGATGTGAACCAAGCCTTCGACTCCTTCTTCCAGTTCCACAAAGGCACCGAAGTTGAGGATGCGGACAACTCGTCCCGGATACACCTGACCGACAACATACTTCGCATCGATCGTCTCCCAAGGATTGTCCTTGATGTTGGTGAGCTTGAGTGAAATCTTTTGCTTTTCGCTGTCGACCGAAAGCACTTCGACGTCGACGCTGTCCCCGACCGAAACGACTTCTTCCGGCTTGCTCACACGTCTCCACGAAAGCTGGGAGATGTGAGCGAGCCCATCGTAGCCGCCGAGATCGATGAAGGCACCGAATTTCTCGAGACGAGCCACTCGTCCGGTGAGCACTTGACCCGGCTTGAGGCTCGCGATCGCCTGGGTCTTGATCGCATCAAGTTCCTCGCGCTCAACGACGCGACGCGAAGCGACGACCTTTTGCTTGTCGCGATCGAAATCCGTCAACCGCACGGATACGGTTTGTCCGACCAATTCGTCCAGCTTTTCGACATAATGTGCCGATGCCTGCGACGCAGGAACAAAGACGCGAGCGCCCTTATACTTTCCGACCAGTCCGCCCTTGACGACTTCTTTGAGCAGAAGCGGAAACGCCGTTCCGGAAGCGTGAAGCTCCGCAAACTCGTCCCAAACCACGCGCTCAAACGCCCGCGTCACGGACAAAACGACATTTCCCTCGCCGTCATCCAGCTTGACGACCATCACCTCGACTTCATCGCCTTCGCGATAGTCCTGAGGGTTTTCATTTGGAAGTTCTTCCGGTGCAACCACACCGTCCGAACGATAGCCGATGTTGACTGTGATGCCTTTCGCGCTCGATGACAAAACCTTTCCGGTCAGCACGTCTCCGGTATGGATTTTATCCAGTCCATATTCCTTCAAACCTTCTTCCAAAATGAGCCTCCGTCTAATATTTGTTGCTTTTATTCTACTTGGTTACCGGCAATTATTCAATGTTTGGGACAAATTAGCGGCTGAGTTGCGACTAATTTCGGATCTCACGCAGCTTTTTGGAAAGCTCTTGTTCGACACGGCTGAGCTCTTGACGCGCCTGCTCGCGCTTTGCCATCCCTTCGCTCTGGATCTTGGCGACTTCGTCGAGCGTGTCGATCAGCATCTGGTTGGTGTGTGTGAGCGT
>JAUMWO010000122.1:2321-4435 GCA_030529605.1 Bacillota bacterium
ACTCCTGTGCCGTATTGATGGTCGCGGTCTTGAGACGATCGGCATTCTCTTTGAGAAGCTTGTTGGTAAACTCCGCCGTCTCGCGTTGCGCTTTCATCGCCTGCTCCGAATGCGAGAGACCGACCGCGATGAGCATCTGCGATTTCCAGAGCGGAATCGTATTGACCAGCGTCGATTGGATCTTCTCCGTCATCAGAGTGTCGTTGTTCTGAACGAGACGAATCTGAGGCGCCATTTGCAGAGAGACGACGCGCGTCAGTTCGAGGTCGTGGATCTTCTTTTCGAAGCGGATGATCGCATTGTTCAGGTCATTGACCGCTTGTGCGTCCTCCGGTTTGCCGGTCTGAGCGGCCTTTTCCTGGAGCGCCTTGAGATCGGTGCGTCGCACTTCTTCCAGTCGCTTTTGACCGGCGAGGATATACATCGTCAGTTCTTTGAAATGCAAAAGGTTGCGGTCATACAATTCGTCGAGCAGCGCGATGTCCTTGAGGAGCGTGATCTGGTGTCCTTCCAGCGCCTTGACGATCTTATCGACATTGACTTCCGCCTTGTCGTAGCGCGCCTTGAGCATCTGCAACTTGTTCGCCTGCTTTTTGAAAAAGCCGAAGAATCCCTTGTTGTCCTCTTCGTCCGCGCTGAATCCCTTGAGTTCTCCGACGAGATTCGCCATCATCTCTCCGACGCTTCCGAGGTCCTTGGTCGTAACATTGTTGAGCGCATTGTCGCTGAACTCCGCGATCTTTTGCTGCGCCCCGACTCCATAGGTGAGAACCTGCTCGCTCGCCGTGATATCGATCTGCTTGGAGAATTCTTCGACGGCCTTCTTCTCCTCTTCCGTCAACTGGGAATCGTCGATTTGGATCTTTTGGAGCGAACCCTGCTCCAGCGTGCGATTGGCAACATCGCGCAGTTTGCTCTCTTCGCGCTCCTCTTTCGGTGCTGCGCTGAGCGTCAATTCAATTTTTTGTGATTCGTTCATATGTCCTCCTAAGCGTCGAGCTCAAAATCTTCCGGTATGAGTTGATCGAGTTCGTCGCGACGGAACTCATTTCCGGCTGCGACCAATCGATTGGATTGCTTGATGATTGCGGCCTCCACGACATTGCGGGCAAGTCTGCCGTTGCCGTTCTCCGCCGGGTGTTCCTGCTTTTTCTCAAAATAGACGCGAAGCGGTTCGAGTGCGGTCTCTTCGATGCGATACTCCTTTCGTTTCGCGACGCTTTGGGCGATCCGGACCAGTTCATCCGCCGTGTAATCACGGAAAAAGATGCGATTCGGGAAGCGCGAGCGGAGGCCGGAATTGGACTCCAGAAACTCCGCCATCTCCTTGGAGTAACCGGCGAGAATCACAATCAGATCATCGCGGTGATCTTCCATCGCCTTCACGAGGGTGTCGATCGCTTCGAGCCCGAACGAATCGTCCTTACCGCGATACAGCGAGTACGCTTCATCGATGAACAGCACCCCGCCGAGCGCACTGCGAATCACGGACATGGTGAGGGGCGCCGTATGACCGACGTAGCGGCCGACCAAGTCCGCCCGGGTAACTTCGACCAGCTGGCCCTGCTCCAACACCCCGATCGCCTTCATCAGGCGTGACACCAGCCGCGCGATGGTTGTTTTTCCGGTTCCGGGATTCCCGGTGAAAATCATATGCTTGCTGATCTCGTCGACACGCATCCCGGTTTGCTTGCGAATCCGCTGCATCCGCACGACGTCTTCCAGCGACAGCATATAGCGTTTGACTTCTTCCAAGCCGACGATCTCTTCCAGCTCTTTCTTGATCGCGGCGATCTCACCCTCCGAATCGTCCTCCACATCCAGCAACAGATCGTCGTCGCCGATGCGGGCGCGGTATCCCCGTTCGTATGGGAGAGCCGCCTCCTCTCCCGGATCTCCTCGGTCGATCGGCACGCTCTCGCCCGACTCGTATCGAAGCGCGAGGGACTCGAACTTCGGTCGCTTGAGAACGAGATTGACCAAGGTCTCATAGAGACGAGCGATCGTCGGCGTGATGCTGTCCACTCCGTTGTCCGGCTCAAACAGGCTCACGAGTTGATGCGAAACCGATGCATCGATCTCCAATGTGACGCCCAGCTTTTCGAACACGCTCA
>JAUMWO010000123.1 GCA_030529605.1 Bacillota bacterium
ACCTCCTCTCCTCGCACCTCACCGACGATGATACGATCCGGGCGCATCCGCAATGCGTTCTTGATCAAACGACTCATTCCGACGGCATATTCTTGTTGCGCCGCCGTCTTGGTCTCCAGCGAAATGACATGGGGATGATCTTTGAGGTCGATCTCCGCCGCATCCTCGATCGTGATCACCCGCTCTTCGTGTTGAATGGCGCGGCAAAGATAGTTGAGCAGGGTCGTCTTGCCGCTTCCCGTTCCTCCGCAGAGGAACAAATTGTAACGCGCCGCCACGGCCGATTTTAAAAACTCGGACAGCGCCGCCGTCATCATCCCGGTTCCGATCATCTCGCGTTCCGTGACAAACATCGGATTGAATTTGCGAATGGTGATCACGGCACCTCGGAGAGCGAGGGGCGGGAGAATGATGTTGACTCTGGAACCGTCGACCAAACGAGCATCGAGGATGGGATGGGCTTGATTCACCTCGCGCCCGACCTCCGCAGCGATTCGATATATCAGTTGACGAATCTGCGCTTCGGATTCGAACGGAAAATCCTCGCTCTCGATGCAGCCTCTACGCTCGACAAAGAACGAATCCATTCCATTGATCATAATCTCGCTGATGCTTGCATCGTCGAGATACTTTTGGATGACACCGTACCCCCGAATCTCTGTGAGGAGCATCCGGATCGCTTCGGCTTTTTCGCGAATCGATAAGCTCTGCAAACCCTCGACAACTTGGCGCACGGGACCTTCGATGTCGCCGTCGGACAGTTTGCTTTTTTCCAGGACCTGAAGTTTCAGTTGAACGATCTCATCGTAGCTGAGAGCGGATCTCGAGCAATCGCCGTTTGACGAAGGCTGCATCTTCTTTCCTCCTCCAGCAGATCTGTTTGGCCGAATAACCGATTACGATCGGTATGACCCGGGTCGCTTCCGGAAACATCGCGTGACAGGCATCCAGCTCCCACTCTCTTAAGAAAATCACGACTTCATCCGACAACGATGCAAACAAGCGATCCAGCTCGCCTTTTAAAGGCATCGACAGAATACCGACCGTCCCCTCCTGCGCAAAACGAAGAAGCGTATCGCTTACGCAGTCGATCGGCGGATCCAGACAGTCCATCGGCGAATCGATCCATCGATAGGATCCGGGCGCGAAGACGGGGCTAAGCAAAGACGCGTTGCGGCTCTCTCTCAGACAAAAATCGTGAAATGAAGATTCCTCCGCCAGATCGGCGCAGAAATCCGCGATCTCGACATGTTCGACCGTCGAGGTGTACCAGGTGATGCGATGGCGATCGGAGAACAACTCGGCACGCAGGCGGGACAGCGGCAAGTACTTATAAATGAATTTATGAATTGAGAAATGGGGATCCAATACCGGAGGGGCGGAGTCCTCCGTCAAAACAATCAAAGGAGCAAAAAAGTCAACCTGCTCCAAACGAGCAAGTTGACTCTCTTCGATGAGCAGCATCTCGCTTGGGTCATGCGCCTCTAAGCGGTCAATGGCTGAGAGGCGAGGTTCTCTCGAAGCGATCGCGTTGAGATAATCGCTTGGAAAGTATTTCATAGCCCAATGATACTACCAAAATATGGAATTGTCAAGCGTTTACTTTTTCTTTGACTTATAAGGAAAGCGCTTGCGGTAAATCCTCTCGTTGCGGTTGAAAAGGTACATCCCGAAGAAAAACCCGCAGACCATAAAGATGACCAGAGCGATCAATGCCTGCGACCATCCGTAAGGATACATTCCGGGCGCGTTGAAGCGACTCAGGAAATACATCAGCACCGAGTAAATCGCGTAAGTCGGAAGCGCCCACCGATAGGTGGCTTGTTTTATCGCGTAGGACAGGCGCCCCTGCCGGCTGATCGGTCCCCAATTGCGATAGATCAGCTCTTCTTGTTCCTTCAAACGCTGTTCTCGCTGCGAGCGATCAAACAATTTCATCCTCTCCTCCTAGACCGGATGGGTGGAATCCTGAAACGATACCATATCCGACTCGATTTGGTAACGCTGCGCTTCACGGTGTTTGAAGTAATCGACCGCAACATTCGGGAAGAGCGCATAGGAGAGAACGTCTTCCGGCTCCTGCATATACTCGGCAATCGCTTTCGCTTCGTTGTCGAGCGCCGGTTCGAGCAAATCCGCAGGGCGAACGGTGATCACTTCCGTGTCGCCGATGATCTTTTGGATGATCTCCGGAGAAATCGGGACGGACGGACGTCCGTACATTCCTTTGACATATTCTTTGATTTCCTTCGGAACCATTTTGTAACGCTCGCCGGTGACGACATTGAGCACCGCTTGCGTTCCGACCATCTGACTCGTCGGGGTGACCAGCGGTGGGAATCCGAGGTCTTCGCGGACGCGAGGAACTTCCTCCAACACGTCGTTGAAACGATCCAACGCATTTTGCTGTCGCAGCTGCGACACCAAATTGGAAAGCATTCCGCCCGGAACCTGATATACCAAGGCGTTGATATCGACGCCCAGGACTTTCGGATCGAGCAATCCGCTCGCAATCGACTGGTCGCGCATCGGTTGGAAGTATTTCGTGATCACGTCGAGTTTCGACAGATCGAGCCCCGTGTCGTATGACGAACCCTGCAGCGCTGCAACCATCGCTTCGGTAGCCGGTTGAGAAGTTCCGAGAGCAAATGGAGAAATTGCCGTGTCGATGATGTCACAGCCGGCTTCAATGCCCTTCATGTAAGTCATACTTGCGAGTCCGGAGGTGTAATGCGAATGCAGTTCGATCGGAACGGTCACCTTGGCACGAATCGCGCGGACCAGTTTCTCGGCTTCGTATGGAAGCAGCAATCCGGACATGTCCTTGATGCAGATGGAATCCGCTCCCATGCTCTGCATATCCTGCGCGAGCTGAGCAAAACGTTCCACCGTATGAACCGGACTGATCGTATAGGAGATCGCCGCTTGCGCATGCGCTCCTTCTTTCTTGGTTGTATTGAGAGCGACCTCGATGTTTCTCAAATCGTTGAGCGCATCGAAGATGCGGATGATGTCGATTCCGTTGCCGACGGAACGCTTGACAAATTCGACGACGACATCGTCCGGATAGTGACGATAGCCAAGAATGTTCTGACCGCGAAGCAACATCTGAAGCTTCGTATTCTTGACCTTTTTCCGTATCAAACGCAAACGATCCCACGGGCTTTCTTTGAGGAAACGAAGCGCAGCATCGAAAGTCGCTCCTCCCCAGCACTCGAGAGCATAGTAACCGACCTCATCCAGTTGCTCGAGGATCGGCTCCATTTGCGCCGTCGACATCCGGGTCGCGATCAGGGATTGATGCGCATCCCTCAAAATTGTTTCTGTAATTTTTACATTCGCCATTTTTCACCTCACGGCTTTATTATTCCCTATTTTCAATGGATTCGAGCGGACCCGCCGCCATCAAATCCTTGATCACCTCACCGGCGATCAACATCCCCATCGTCGCCGGCACATAGGAGACCGAGCCGGGGACAATCTTTTTGGAAGCCATCACGATCTTGCGCGGACGCAATGGCGGATCCGGGGAATACACCACCTTGATGTCGTGGATCCCCCTTCTGCGAAGTTCCTTTCGCATGACCCGGGACAGCGGGTCGTATTTGGTGCGCCGAATCGGCACCACTTCAAACCGATGCGCATCGAGCTTGTTGCCCGCTCCCATCGCCGAAACGACCGGGATGCCGCGGTTGACGGCTTCTTCGATGATGATCAATTTGGCAGCGACCATATCGACGGCATCGACCACATAGTCACAGCCTTCGAGCGAAATCTCGGATCGGGTTTCGCGTCCGATGTGAAGATAATACGTCTCTACGACGCATTCCGGATTGATGTCGAGAATCCGAGCCGCCATCACATCCACTTTGCGCTGTCCGATCGTCGAGTGCAACGCGATCAACTGCCGATTGATGTTGGTCGGCGACACCGTATCGCTGTCATAAAGCAGGATTCGACCGACTCCGCTCCGCGCGATGGCCTCCGCCGCATATGCACCCACTCCGCCGACCCCGAAGATCGCTACCGATTTCTGCGCCATCTCGGCAACCGCTTCCTCTCCGACGAGCAAAGCCGTGCGTTCCCAAGTATGACGCATCAGGTATGGATCCTCAGCTTCTCGATGCGGTTGCGGTCGACCTGCTCGACGACGAATTTGATGCCGTTGTAATCCAAAAACTCGCCCGCTTCCGGGATATAGCCGAATTCCCCGACGATGAAACCGCCGATGGAATCAAAGTCTTCGGAATGAATGTCGATTCCGATCATTTCATTGAGTTCATCGATCCGCATGGTACCGTCCACGAGGAACTCATCCTCTTTGACGATCTCGATTTCTTCTTCGTGATCGTCGTATTCATCGCGGATTTCGCCGACGAT
>JAUMWO010000124.1 GCA_030529605.1 Bacillota bacterium
TCGGGCGGTGCCCTCTTTGTCGTCATCCAAAAGAAGCAGGGAGCGCCTTCGTCCAAAGCGGAGCTCGAACGGCTTTTTGGTCGATGCGAAATAGTGAACAAAGACGGCGGATATTGGATATTCATGGCGAGGAAATCGTGAGAACCACTGGTCGAATCCTCGGAAATCGGGTATGATGATCTAAGAACTGTTACGATCAAACCAAGACGAGGTGCTCTATGGATTGGAACAAGAAACTCGAATGTTTGGATAAGGTAGTTGGTCGTACTCCGATGTACGAACTGGAATTGCGCTTCCGAGGAGAACGCCGTATGGTGTATGCGAAGGCGGAGCAATTCAACTTTACCGGTAGTATCAAAGACCGCATGGCGCTTCACGTGCTGCGCGAGTCGATACGTAACGGGCTGCTCAAGCCGGGTGATCGGATCACCGAAGCGACCAGCGGCAACACCGGGATCGCATTCTCCGGGATCGGCTCGGCTCTCGGGCTTCCGGTTCGGATCTATATGCCGAATTGGATGAGCGCCGAGCGCAAGGCGTTGATTGCCGGATTCGGGGCCGAAATTTGCCTCGTTTCCAAGGAAGAAGGCGGTTTCCTCGGCAGCATCGCTCGCTGCGAAAAGGATGCCGCAGAGAATGACAATATTTTCTTGCCGCGACAGTTTTCCAATGACTTGAACCCGGAAGCGCATTATCGCACGACCGGTCCGGAGATCGTCGCACAGCTGCATGCACTCGGTCTCAAGCCGGATGCCTTTGTCGCCGGTGTGGGGACGGGAGGCACGGTGATGGGGGTCGGACGTTATCTGCGCGAGGAGCAACCGTCCGTGCGGATCTATCCGCTCGAGCCGGACAACTCGCCGACGATGCGAACCGGCTACAAGGTCGGCAACCACAGGATTCAAGGGATTTCAGATGAGTTTATTCCGGAGATTGTCAAGCTCGATCAATTGGATGAAATCATCGATGTGGATGACGGAGACGCGATCATCGCATCCCAGATGCTGGCAAAGGTCGGCATCGGCGTCGGGATCTCGTCGGGCGCGAACCTGCTCGGCGCATTGAAAGTACAGGATCTCATCGGAACAGACAAGGTTGTTGTCACTGTCTTCTCGGATTGCAACAAAAAATATGTTTCGACGGATTTGATGAAAGAGGAGCCAAAGAAAGAGAGTTTCCTGAGCAATGATCTCGAGATCATCAACTATCGGGTAATTCCTTATCAGAACGAAGCATGATTCAAGTAGAACAACTTTCGTTTCGCTACGAAGACGAAACGAATCCAAACAAATTCGCCCTACGTGATGTTTCCTTCGAAATTCGCGAGGGCGAATTTGTCGCTATCATAGGACACAACGGTTCGGGCAAATCGACGCTCTCCAAGCTGCTCAATGGGATCATGATCCCGACCGCAGGAACGATTCGTATCGGTGGCATCGAGACTAAGGATCCGGAATCGGTTTGGGAAGTACGCAAGATTGCGGGGATGGTCTTCCAGAACCCGGACAACCAGCTCGTCGCGACCGTCGTCGAGGAGGATGTCGCATTCGGTCCTGAAAACCTCGGTCTGCCGAGCGCGCTGGAGACCGTCGGCATGGCGGAGTTTAAACGGCGTTCGCCGCATCATTTGTCCGGAGGACAAAAGCAACGCGTCGCGATCGCCGGGATTCTCGCGATGGAACCGCGCTGCATCGTATTTGACGAGTCGACGGCGATGCTCGACCCTTCGGGGCGCCGCGAGGTAATGGACACGATCCGACGACTCAACGACACGGGGATGACGGTGCTCCTTGTGACGCATTATATGGACGAGGCGGTTCAGGCGGACCGCGTCATCGTGATGGACTCGGGTGAGATCGTCATGCGCGGTACGCCCAAAGAGGTATTCACGCAGGTCGATCGATTGCAACAGCTCGGTCTGGATGTGCCGCAGGTCACCCGCATCGCACAGATTTTGCAAACGAAAGGTCTCCCGGTCGAGGACTGTCTCACCGTGGAGGAGCTTGCCGCGCAATTTCGAAGGCTCGGGCTTGGAGGTGCAAATTGATCCAAATCATCGATCTGGAGCATCGCTATGACCGCGGTACGCCCAATGAGACGATGGCGATTCGCTCAATCAACCTCGAAATCGGAGATGGCGAATTGGTCGGTCTGATCGGTCACACCGGTTCCGGCAAGTCGACTTTGATCCAACAACTCAACGGGATTTTGACGCCATCGGCGGGACGCATCATCGTCTCGGGTTACGACATCACCGAATTCCAAACGGAACGCAGCAAACGCCCGACCAAGAAAGAACTGGCGATTCGCCGCGAGCGCCTGCTCGAGGTGCGCAAGCGCGTCGGCCTCGTCTTCCAGTATCCGGAGTACCAGCTGTTTGAGGAGACGGTCGAGAAGGACATCGCCTTCGGACCGCACAACCTCGGACTGGCAGACGAGGAGATCGCGAAGCGCGTGCGCGCAGCGATGGAGACGGTCGGACTGGATTACGAGGAGCTCAAAGATCGCTCGCCGTTCGAGCTGAGCGGCGGGCAGAAGCGCCGCGTCGCGATCGCAGGCGTGCTCGCGATGGAGCCGGATGTCCTCATTCTGGACGAGCCGACGGCCGGGCTCGACCCGAAAGGCCGCGATGAGCTTCTGGCGGAGATTCGCCGCCTGCACCAAAACAAAAATACGACGATCATCATCGTTTCGCACTCGATGGAGGATATGGCGCGACTCGCCGAACGACTCATCGTGATGAACCGGGGGGAGATCGTGTTGGA
Organism: Bacillota bacterium; assembly: GCA_030529605.1. Classification (GTDB taxonomy): domain Bacteria; phylum Bacillota; class Clostridia; order Peptostreptococcales; family Acidaminobacteraceae; genus JAUMWO01. The sequence goes on from JAUMWO010000124.1 coordinate 2,766, forward strand.
CGGTCCGCCGCAAGAGGTGTTTGCGCGCTCCGAATTCCTTGAGGAGATCGGGCTCGGTACGCCGGAAGTGACTCGTGTCCTCTGTGCGTTGCGCACTTTGGGGCTGGAGATCGACACGACACTCCTCACCCCCGAGGCTGCTGCAGAGGCGATCGCATTGGCTTGGAACCAACGGCAACGGGCAAACTCGGAGGACGCATGCTAAAAGACATCACCATCGGTCAATACTTCAGCGTCGATTCTCCGATTCACCGGCTCGATCCGCGCGTCAAAATCCTCGCAGTCATGTTCTACATGACGGCGCTCTTTTTGATCGACACGATACCGGGGTATCTGCCGACCGTCTTTGCACTCGGCGCCGTGATCGCGCTCTCCAAAGTGCCGCTTCGCCTGATCGTACGTGGGCTCAAGCCGATTCTTTTTCTCGTCTCCTTCGCATTCGTTCTCAATGTCTTCCTGACTCCGGGCGAGGGAGAGCCGCTGTTCCGGCTCGGTTTTCTCAAAGTCTATGCGCTCGGGCTGGAACGTGCCTTTTTGATGGCGATCCGACTCGTGTTGCTCATCACCGGGACATCGCTGCTTACGCTGACTACGTCGCCGATCGAGCTGACCGACGGGATCGAATACCTGCTCAATCCGTTCAAACGCATCGGGCTGCCGGCGCATGAGATCGCGATGATGATGACCATCGCACTGCGCTTTATCCCGACTCTCATCGAAGAGACGGACAAGATCATGAAGGCGCAGATGGCGCGCGGTGCGGATTTTGAGAGCGGTAACCTCGGCAAGCGTGCCAAGGCGCTGATCCCGCTGCTCGTACCGCTCTTCATCTCGGCGTTTCGTCGTGCGGATGAGCTCGCGATGGCGATGGAAGCCCGTTGCTATCGCGGCGGGGACGGTCGTACACGGATGAAGGTGCTGCGGATGAAACGCGCCGACTGGATCACCGTGATCGTCGTCGGAATCTATTTTGCATCATCATTCTTTCTATAGAGGGGACAATGAACTATCTGTTGGTCATCGCCTATGACGGTTCCGATTTTGCCGGCTGGCAGACCCAGGATCCGGATGCGCATCAAACGACTCGGACCGTCCAAGGAGAACTCGAGCGCATCCTGAGACGGGTCTTTCGGCTCCCGATCGATCTCCAAGGTTCGGGCCGTACGGACCGAGGAGCGCATGCGACGGGTCAGACGGCGTCGTTTCATTTGCCGATTCAGCTTACCGGCGACGACCTGATGCGGATCCTCGGCGATTCGCTTCCGCATGATATCTCCGTACTTTCCGCGACCGTCGTACCGGATCGCTTTCACGCGCGGTACGACGCGACCGGCAAGACTTATGTGTACAAGATTCGCAATGCCCACCGCCAACATCCCTTCGTCAGTCGCTATACCCATTATGTCCCGATCAGACGGCACCGGATCGACGCGGATGCGATGCGCCGCGCCGCTTCGCTCTTTATCGGGACGCACGATTTCGGTTCCTTCATGGCGATGGGCAGTGACAAGAAGAACACCGTGCGCACGATTTTTTCCTTTGATATCTCAGAATATCCGATCGATCCGGATGATC
>JAUMWO010000125.1:0-1720 GCA_030529605.1 Bacillota bacterium
TTTATCGCTCCGGTCGTCGTAAAGCCGGGTGAGGATGAGATGCTCGCGCTCAATCTCGGAGTCCAGCGTGTGCTGAATGGTGAAGTGCTGGCAAAATCCTATTCGAAGGAGGTTCTTCATGATCAATAAATTTCATCAATTGATTGAACGAGCAAAGGCAAAGGGCGGAGTCAATATCGCTGTCGCTTGCGCGCAGGACGAGGATGTGCTCAAAGCGCTTATGGACGCGGCAAAGCTCGGCATCGTCAAAGGTTTTCTGGTGGGGGACGAGGCACAGATTCGCAAAATCGCCTCGGACATCGAATTTGATTTTGCCCGGTATGGCTTTGAAATCGTCCATGAAGCGGATATGGCGCAGGCGGCTCTCACGGCAGTCACTCTGGTGTCGAGCGGGCGCGCCAATGTCGTGATGAAGGGTCTCGTCGACACTTCGATCATTCTCAAGGCGGTGTTGAACAAAGAGGTCGGTCTTCGTACAGGAAATGTTCTCAGCCATGTCGCGCTCTTCGATGTCCCGACCTACCATAAGTTTTTGATTCTGACCGATGCGGCGATGAACATCGCGCCGGATCTCGGGACCAAGAAGCAAATTCTCGAGAATGCTCTCGCCGTCACGAAAGCACTCGAAATCGACGAGCCGAATGTCGGTGTAATCGCTGCTAAAGAGAAGGTGGCGGAATCGATGCCGGCGACGATCGATGCCGGTGCGTTGGTTGAGCAATGGAAGAACGGTGAAATCAAAGGTTGCAAGGTGGGTGGCCCATTTGCGCTCGACAATGCGATCTCAAAGGAAGCGGCGCAGACGAAGGGGCTCCAAGATCCGATGGCGGGGGAAGTTGATATCCTTCTGATGCCGACGATCGAAGCGGGCAATGTCCTGTACAAAGCGCTCAACTTCCTCGCCAACGCGGTGTCGGCAGGTGTGATTGTCGGAGCGAAAGCCCCAATCGTGCTGACATCCCGTGCGGATTCCGAAGCTTCGAAACTGTATTCCATCGCGCTGGCCGTGTTGATGGGATAAGCGAGGAGGATACGAGGAGGATATATGGAGACTTATCGAATCTTAGCGATCAACCCCGGATCAACTTCGACGAAGATCGCGATCTATGACAATGAAAAGGAAGTGTTTGAAACGACGCTCCGCCACTCGTCCGAGGAGATCGAACGCTTCGAGAAGATTTTTGATCAATACGATTTTCGAAAGGAAGTGATCTTAAATGCACTTTCGGAAAACGACATCAACATCACCAAGCTCTCGGCGGTCGTCGGACGTGGCGGGCTTTTGCATCCGATGGCGGGCGGAACCTACCGTGTTAATGAAAAGATGATCGACGATCTCAAGAATCCGCCGCTCGGGGAGCATGCCTCCAATCTGGGCGGTTTGATCGCCGAGGAGATCGCGAAACAACTTAACATACCGGCATTTATCGTGGATCCGGTTGTGGTCGACGAGATGGAACCGGTTGCAAGGTTGTCCGGCACTCCGCTCATCGCGAGAAAGTCGATCTTCCACGCGCTCAATTCCAAAGCGGTCGCTCGCCGGTATGCGCAGCAAAACGGCAAGAAATACGATCAGGTGAACGTGATCGTGGCACACCTTGGCGGCGGGATTTCGGTCGGAGCGCATCGTCGCGGCCGCGTCGTCGATGTCAACAATGCGCTCGACGGAGACGGCGCATTTTCGCCGGAGCGAGCGGGGGGTCTGCCTGTCGGCGATCTC
>JAUMWO010000125.1:1730-4310 GCA_030529605.1 Bacillota bacterium
TTTGCTTCAGCGGGAAATATACACAGGACGAAATCAAAAAACTCATCAAAGGGAAGGGCGGTCTCGTCGCCTATCTCGGAACCAACGACGGAAGAGATGTGGTCAAACGCATCGAAGATGGGGATGAACAAGCCAAACTCATCTTTGAGGCGATGGCATACCAAATCGCCAAGGACATCGGCTCCTGTGCTGCGGTGCTGAAGGGAGAAGTCGACGCCGTGATTTTGACCGGCGGACTCGCCTACGGTGAGCTCCTCACAGGATGGATCGCAGAGCGGGTGAAATTCATCGCTCCGGTCGTCATTTATCCGGGGGAGGATGAGCGCTCTCGCACTCGGTGGGCTTCGGGTCCTGCGAGGAGAAGAAGATTCCAAGATTTACCAAGGTTAGGAGATCAATTGACAAATCAAGTTTTGAAGGATAAGCGCATCCGTGTTATCGTCGGACATTATGGGAGCGGCAAGAGCGAATTCTCGGTGAATTATGCTCTCGCGTTGGCGGCGCTCGGCGCTCCGGTCACAGTTTGCGATCTGGACATCGTCAATCCGTACTTTCGGTCGCGTGAAGTCGCGGCGGTGTCCATGTCATATCGGGAGCGCGCGGTCACGATGCCAACCTCGATGTTCCGATGCTTTCGGCAGGTGTCCTTGCACCGCTCCAGAACAAGGAGATGAATGTCGTGTTGGACGTCGGCGGTGACGACGTCGGTGCGAGAGTGTTGGCGTATTACCGGGAGTATTTCACCCCGGAGAGTTGTGATCTGCTGTTCGTGGTCAATGCATACCGTGAATTTACTCAAGATGTGGAATCGGCATTTTCTTATTTGCGCAAGATTGAGGATACGATCGGCTTCCCGGTCACCGGCCTCATCAGCAATGCGCATTTGCTGCGCGATACGTCCGCAGAAGACATCGAGTATGGATATCGCATGACCGAAGAGCTTGCCAAGCGATCCGGAGTTCCTGTACGATACTATGCAGGGATCAAGAAAGCGCTTGACGGTGTCGCGGCAGATGGGAAACAGGGGGAACCATTTGAAATTGGGATGCATCTCCGCACCCGATGGCAATAAGAGAACAAGTATTTTTCATAAAGGAGTAAAGTATGGCAAAAGGCAAGGTAACTTTCAACATCGACATTTGCAAGGGCTGTGGTCTCTGCGCCTCGGTCTGTCCGATGAAAATCATTACATTGGATCAGTCGAAAATCAACCGCAAAGGATTCCATCCGGCGCAAGTTTTTGAGATGGACAAATGCATCGGCTGTGCAAACTGCGCGATCATGTGTCCGGATTCGGTTATCACAGTAGAGAGAGAATAGGGGGGCAATGTGGCAAAGGTATTGATGAAAGGAAATGAAGCGATCGGAGCAGCGGCGATTAACGCCGGATGCCGATATTTTTTCGGTTACCCGATCACTCCGCAGAATGAACTTCCGGAGTATATGTCGAAAGAAATGCCGAAGGCCGGCGGGGTCTTCCTTCAAGCAGAGTCCGAAGTGGCGGCGATCAACATGGTGTACGGTGCTGCGGGTTCCGGTGCGCGTGTCATGACGTCTTCGTCTTCGCCCGGGATCGCTCTGAAGCAGGAAGGAATCACCTATATCGCCGGAGCGGAGCTCCCTTGTGTCATTGTCAACATCGTGCGCGGCGGCCCGGGTCTCGGCGGGATCCAACCTTCCCAATCCGACTATTTTCAGTCCACGCGAGGTGGCGGTAACGGCGACTACCGACTTCTCGTCTTTGCTCCGGCAAATTTGCAGGAGATGTGCGATCTGATGCAATATGCATTCGATGCTGCCGACTACTACCGCAATCCGGTTATGTTGGTCGGAGACGGTATGATCGGTCAGATGATGGAACCGGTCGAGTTTAAATCCACGCCGTCTCCGTTTGAAAAGAAAGAAAAGACTTGGGCGACGACGGGTACCAAAGGAGTGCGCAAACCGAACATCATCAACTCGCTCGCACTCGATCCTGCGGAGCTCGAGAGACACAATATCCGTCTTCAGGCGAAATACGACGAAATGCGTGAAAAAGAAGTGCGCTACGAAATGTACAACATGGAGAAGCCGCAGATCGTTCTCGTCGCGTACGGAACCACTTCTCGTATCGTGAAAAACGCGATCGAGGACCTCAAGGCGGAAGGGATCGAAGTGGGGCTGATCCGTCCGATCACACTCTGGCCATTCCCGGAAAAGGCATTCGACGAAATTCCTGCGAGCTGCAAGGCGTTGATGTCGGTCGAAATGTCGATGGGTCAAATGATCGACGACGTTAAGATTTCATCGAACGGCAGATGGCCGGTTCACTTCTACGGTCGAGCCGGCGGTATGGTCCCGACTCCGGAAGGTGTCATCGGCAAAGTGAAAGAAGTATTGGGGGTAAAATAATGGCGATCGCATACAAACGTACGGAAGGTCTTGTCCAAAAAGAAACGCACTATTGCCCGGGATGTACGCATGGAGTCATCCACAAATTGGTAGCTGAGGTGCTTGAAGAATTGGGTGTTCTGGGTGATGCCATCGGTGTCGCTCCGGTCGGATGTTCGGTTCTTGCTTACGAATACTTCAACTGCGATA
>JAUMWO010000126.1 GCA_030529605.1 Bacillota bacterium
GTTTGGAGGAGCCGTCCCCGCGACGACGGAGTGGATTCTCAAAATATCGATGTTGGCAAGGCATTCCGTCGCTTTCATCGTCGGCGTGCTTGTTTTGTTTTTTATCGGAATGTTTTTGGTGTTCAAAACAAATCGTGTGCCCCGGCAGCGCAATTTTGTCTTGACCAAAATACCGATCATCAGCCGCATCTACAAAAAGTCGGTGCTCGTTAAATTCTCGCGTGCTCTCCAGACTTTGATTTCGAGCGGGTATTCCTTCGAAATGTCGGTCGAAAAGACCCTGCCGATCTTAGAGGATCCGGTGATCGCCGATCGGTTGTCGAGTGCTGCGCGTGAAATCGAAGCGGGCGGAGACCTTTACGAGATTTTGAATCGCCTCGATCTCTTTCCGCGGATTTTCTTCAAGATGATTCAGCTCGGTGTCAAGACGGGGACGCTCGAAGAGATGATCACCAAGTTTACGGCGACATATGAACGCGAATTGGAAGCCGACCTGACGCAGACGACGGATGCCATCGAGCCGGTGCTCGTCGCCGTCCTGTCGGTCGTCATCGGTCTGATTCTCGTGATGGTCATGTTGCCGCTGATCAACATCATCGGAGCGATCGGATGAAGCCGCGTGAGACGATGGGATCCGCGATTCGCAAAAGCGGTCAGAAAGGCAAATGGTTTTCACTGTTTGTCGTCGCCGCTCTTGTCGTATTCGCATTTATCATGGTCGATCGAATCGGCGCAAATGGGGAACATGAGTCGATCGAACGCATCGAGGATGCGATTCGTAAGGCTGCCGTGACCTGTTATGCCATCGAGGGCTCCTATCCGCCGCTCGCCTATTTGGTCGAACACTACGGTGTCGTGCTGCGTGAAGATCGGTTTTACTATCATTACGAAATGGTCGCGAGCAATATTTTGCCTTCGATTCGCGTGATTCCGAGATGGAACTGAGGAGGAAAGTATGAAAAAGAGTGTCGAAACCTTTTTTGCACTTTTGCTGATCCTCGTCATCGGAATCTGTCTGCTGCAACTCTCCGGAGCTTCATCGGCGCTGTACAACCGCCTGACCGGCAGCAAATCCGACCAGGACTATGTCAAGATTTCTGCCGCATATCTGGTCACCAAGATCAAACAGAGCGATCGCTTCGAAACGGTTCGTGTCGAGGATCAACGTTTGGTGATCGACGAAGGAGACGGCCTCAAAACCTATGTCTATCTGCATGAAGATCGCTTCGTCGAGTCCAATCTCTTCGGCGATCTGGAGCCGTCCATCGACAATGCTTTTGAAATCGCAAGGTTGGACGCACTTGAAATTCGATATTCCGGCGGGATGATCACCTTCCGCGTCGCAAAAGGCGATCGAAGCATCGAATCGGCGGTGCGAATTCGCAGCGGAGGTGTGCGATGAAACCTGTTCGGACGCGTCGCGGGCTCTCCATCGTCGAGATCCTCATCTCGGCGGCCATGATCGCACTGGTCGCTGTGGTTTTGATTCGCTTATTCGTTTCTTCGGATTCGCTCAACCGCCGTTCTCGGGATCTCGATCGCGCGGTGTTTGATTCGATCCGCATCTTTGAAGCGATCGGACCGCAGCAGATCGGTGCCTACGATCGGGTTTCGCAAGATCTGCGCGTGTTTTTCTCGCTCCCCGGAGTGGATGAACTGTTGGAGGGTGCGGTGATCACGACGAGCTCGGAAGAGCCGTCCGGCCCCTATGCGAATCATCCGGGATGGCTTCCGCTGGTGGAGACGGCTGTGGTGCAGCGTGACGGCCGTACCTTGACCATGCGGCTTACCGACTTCGGTGCCGGCGTTCGGATCGCCCTTCGCTTCGAGCATGGGGGCAAGACCTATTATGAGATCGAGACCGAGAGGTACCGGCGATGACACGATGGAACACATGGTATTTTTCGAGACGTCGGGAAAATTCCCGTAAAGGAAGCTCCACCGTCCTCGTCATATTGATCGTCATTATGCTCGCGACTCTCGCAATCCTTGCGGTCGCTACGACCAATTCAGGCTACCGTCTTTCGACGCGGCTCGCTGAACGGACCGCGGTGTTCTATCGCATCGAAAGTCTCGCCGAGCGCTCTCTGTATGAAGTGGGACAGGCGCTTCGGGCGAGCGCAGTCGGAGATAAAGGTTCTGTGACCTCCGGAGTCGAATCCGGGCTCGATGCGACCCTCGGGATACGCAATTGGAGTCGCGAGGGAGACGAGATTCGCTACGATGTCTTCGATGCGGAGACCGGGCGCAGCGTGCACCTGCACATCGATGTTTCGGATCCCCATGCGATTCGAATCCTCGAATGGTTTGAAAATCAACGTGAGTTTGAGCTCACCAATCTGGAATATGGAGATGTAGACGATGGTTCAAATGATTGATCTGCTCAAGACCGCTGTCGAGCGCGAAGCATCCGATCTGTTTATCACGGTCGGGGTGCCGCCGACCTTTAAAATTCACGGTGAATTCGTTCGTGAGAGTCAGGACGCGCTGTCGCGTGCAGACACGGAGATGTTGGTGCGTCAATTGTTCGTGGACGAAGAAGCGTATCAGGTGTTTGTAAAAAAAGGGGAGAAGGACTTTTCCTATTCGGTGATGGGTGTCGGCCGCTTTCGCATCGACTGCTATATCCAGCGCAACTCGCATGCCGCGGCGATTCGAGTGCTTCGCTTTGAACAACTTGACTACGATCGTCTGGGGATCCCCGAAGATGTCTTGAATCTGAGCCGTCTGACCAAGGGGCTTGTCTTGGTGACCGGTCCGACCGGAAGCGGAAAATCGACGACGCTCTCCTGCATCATCGACCGCATCAATTCGGAGCGGGAAGCACATATCCTGACCTTGGAAGACCCGATCGAATATGTGCATCGGCATCGCAAGAGCATCATCGACCAGCGCGAAATCGGCGTGGACACCCAGTCCTACAAGGACGGACTGCGCTCCGCGCTGCGTCAGGCGCCGGATGTGATCTTCATCGGCGAGATGCGCGACTATGAGACGGCCGCGATCGCGCTGACGGCAGCGGAGACCGGACATCTCGTGCTCTCGACGCTGCACACCCTCGGTGCCGCCAAGACCATCGACCGCATCATCGACGTGTTTCCGCCCAATCAGCAGGCGCAGGTCCGGATCCAGCTTTCGACCGTACTCCGCGCTGTCGTATCGCAGCAATTGATGCAGAACATCGACGGCGGCGTGGTGCCGGCATTTGAGATCATGCGCGTCAATCATGCGATTCGCAATCTGATCCGTGACGGCAAGACCCCGCAGATCGAGGCGGCGATTCACTCCGGACGCGCCGAAGGAATGATCGGAATGGACTATTCGCTCGCGCAGCTCAGCAAACAGCGTATCATCGCGGAGGACGATGCGTTGCATCATTGCATCAACACGGATTCGATCAAGCGATATTTAACACAACCGTAACCTGATTTTCGTATAGGAATTCGTCGCGCGGGGTATATCAAACATGTCGCCATGGAGGGCGGCAAGGAGGAAAGCATATGAAATTGAGCCGATGGACCGCATGGATTCTGGTGGTGGTGCTCGCAATCTCGGCGATTCCGGGATTTGCAGCGGACGATTCGGCGAACAAATCGATCGATACGAGTTCGCTCGATCAGGGCATCATTCGGATTACGCACAAAGCGAACAACGAATTGTTTCGTGTCCTCGTCAAGCTCGGAGACAAACAAGTGACCTATCCTTATGTCGCCAATGGGGTACCGGAGACCTTCCCGCTCCAGTTCGGCAACGGCGAATACACCGTCGGTCTGCTCCGCAATGTGTCTGGAACCAAATTTGCATTCGTCGAGCAGACCAAGGTCAAATTGGATCTCAAGGATCCCAATATCGTTTATCTCAATTCGATTCAAAACATCAAATGGGATCCCAAGGATCAACCGATCGTTTTTGGCGGTACTCTGATCAAGGATTTGAAAAATGCGGAAACGGCAGCCAAGGCCGTGCACACCTATATGACCGAAAACATCGTCTACGACTGGGACAAGATCGCGACGCTCAAGAAGGACTATGTCCCGAGCATCACGAAGACCTTTGTGGACAGCCGCGGCATCTGCTACGACTATTCCTCGCTTCTCGCCGCATTCTTGCGCAGCCAGGGATATCCGACGCGGTTGGTCAAGGGGTACACCAAATTTGTCGAAGGATATCACGCTTGGAACGAAGTGTTGATCGACGGTAAATGGATGATCATCGATTCGACGGTTGACGCTTCGCTCAAGGATTTTAAGTCGATCTTCAAAAAAGCGGAGGACTACACGAAGGTCAACGACTACTGATCGTCGAT
>JAUMWO010000127.1 GCA_030529605.1 Bacillota bacterium
TGAAATTGTCGTCCAGAGGGATGTACACCGTCATCATGTGCTGGAGCAGAGGGCGCCACGTGACGTCATATGCGGTGCCGTTGACTTGCACCGGATTCGGGTACCGGTCGACGCGGATGGCGGCGTTCTGACCGAAGACCGGCAAAGCCGCCATGAGCAATGCGCAACAAATAATCAATACGCTGCGAAGTGGTTTCATACATCCTCCTTCATGTTCGTTCCTATTTGGTAAGCGTATAGAGGCCGAGTCTATGCTTCACACGTTGCAATACGGTTTGCGCGCGTTCGTTCGCTTTCTCCGCTCCGAGCGCAGCGTATTCTTGCAGACGACCGGAAGCCAGGATCTCTTCGACACGATTCTGAGATCGCGTCAAAAAATCAACGACGACGTCGGTCAACTCGCTCTTAAAGACTCCATACCCACAACCGGAAAACTTACGCTCGATTTCGTCGAGGGTGAGATCCGTCAGTCGGGAGTAGATGACCATCAAATTGCTGACACCCGCCTTGTTGGCAACATCATAACGAATTGTACCCTCCGAGTCCGTGGTCGCTTTCGCGATCGCCTTCTTCACTTGATCCGGCGTATAATTCATGCCGATCTTGGAATTGAGATTCGGATTGCTCTTGCTCATTTTCTTCTCAGTCGGTTGATCGAGCGACATGATTTTCGCTCCGTCTTCCACCCTTGCAATCACAGGTTTCGGCACGACAAAAAGATCCTCTCCGAATTGGCTATTCATACGAATCGCGATGTCGCGGGTCAGCTCGACATGCTGCTTTTGATCCGCGCCGACAGGCACTTCGTCGATGTCGTACAGCAGGATATCCGCAGCCATCAATACGGGATACATGAAGATTCCCGTCGGAACGCTCTTGAGCGAGGCCGACTTTTCTTTGAACTGTGTCATGCGATTGAGTTCGCCCATAGTGGAGTTGCAGGTGAGGAGCCAGCTCAACTCCGAATGCGCCGGAACATGCGACTGCATAAACAGGATGGACTTCTGGATGTCGACCCCCGCCTCCATAAACAGTGCAAAAAGCGCTTCGCTCTTGCGTCGGAGCTCTTCGGGGTCTTTCGGCAGGGTCAATGCGTGAAGGTCGACGACGCAGTAAATCGAATCACCGGTCTGATTGGCGACAAAATTTTTCAGCGAAATATAATTCGCGATGGTCAGATCGGAAGTCGGCTGGATGCCGGTAAACATTCGTTTCATGCATTCCTCTTTTTCAATATGACATTCAACCAGCGTTTGGTTTCGTGGTCCTTTCTCGCATCCTGCGTCTGCCACATCTCCGCGATTTCGAGGCCATCGACCGATTGCATCAGAGCCTCGAATTTTTCTTCGTTGAAATCGTTGAACATTCGACCATGTCGTTCTTCGACATGGGCGCCGTATTTGAACGAAACATAAATGATCCCCTGTTCTTTGAGCGCTTCGCGCATGCGAGCGAGGATCTCGATGATCTCTTCTTCGCGATAATGGAGCAGCACGGCGGATGCCCAAATCGCGTCGAATTCGTTGGAATATCGCATTTCGCGCATGTCGACAAGCAAGACTTCATTGTTGAGCAGCGTCCGTCCTCGGCGTACCACCTCCTCAGCAAAGTCGATGGATACGACATCGTAGCCTTGCCCGCGAAAGTAGATGCTGTCTCTGCCGGAGCCAAAGCCGACATCGAGGATCTTTTCCCCTTTGTGAAGGTATATTTCAAACCGATCGTAGATCGGGTGCAAATCCAGCTTCAGGGTACTTTCGATCATATTCTGTGCGTTTTCATTGTAGTAAGATCGAATCATGAGCACTCCCCTCCTTGATATTTCATACAGTATAGCATTGATTGGCGCTTCAAACAATGACCGTCACGGGGAAGTCGACGACTTCGAGCTTGCGGATCGCCTCGGCGCCGAGATCGTCGTAGGCGATGACTTCGGCGCTCCGGATCGCTGTCGAAAGGAGAGCTCCCGCTCCGCCTGTCGCGGCGAGGTAACGCACGCGATGCGCGCGGAAAGTCTCCATCAGATCCGGACTCCGATCCCCCTTACCGATCGTCGCAGCCAAACCGTGCTCGATCAACTTCGGCGTCAACATATCCATGCGGTAGCTCGTCGTCGGCCCCGCCGCTCCGACCGCACGCCCCGGCAGCGCTTCCGACGGCCCGGTGTAGTAAATCACCGCTTCGAACAGATCGATCGGCAGCGGTTCTCCCGCTTCGATCGCGCGATTGAGGCGACCATGCGCCGCGTCCCGCGCCGTGTAGAGCACGCCGCTGAGGAGGAGGCGATCTCCCGTGGAGATGCTGTCATACTCGGCTCGCAGCTCCGCGATCCGGATGCGACGCCCCATCTCCGATGGCGCATCGCCCCCGCCGGAATAACCGGCGGCCTGCGGCAGGCGGAACAGCGCCGACTCATCGTATTGTTTCATGTCGATGTGCTTGTGCCGGGAGGAGTGGCAGTTGAGATTGATCACGACCGGGAGGCCGGCGATATGTGTCGCATAGGATTCGATGTGTACGGCGAGCGCCGTCCCGGCTCCTCCGAGTCCCATCGGTCCGATTCCGAGTGCATTGACTCGCTCGAGAATCGTCTGTTCCAGTTCTGCCAAATGCGGCTTGTCGCTCGGTTGGCCGAGCGGACGAAAGAGCGCTTTCTTCGCCAAGACGGCTGCCTTGTCCAAGGTCCCTCCGACTCCGATACCGAGAACGATCGGCGGGCAAGGGTTGGAACCGCCTTTGCGGACAACTTCTTCAGCAAAGGAGACAATCCCTCCTGCGCCCTGCGCAGGAGTTAGCATCCGAGCGGCGGACATGTTTTCGGATCCGATGCCTTTCGAGGCGATCTCGATCTCGAGTCCGTCTCCGGCGACGATGTCATAATGAATCACTGCCGGCGTGTTGTCCTTGGTGTTGATGCGCTCGACGGGGTCTCCGACCACGGACTTGCGGAGATAGCCGTCACGGTATCCGCGGCGCACACCTTCCTGGATCGCCTCGGCGAGCAATCCGCCTTCGATGCGCGCCTCCTGTCCCAGTGCGACGAAAGCGACGACGATGCCGGTGTCCTGGCACAGAGGCGCGAAGCCCGATGCGGCGAGCTCCGCGTTCTGTCGGAGTTCCCCGATGACACCGAGTCCCTGAAATGTAATCAGATCCGAGCTTCCCACACGCTCGAAGGCGTGTAGAACAGCCGGATCTGCCACATAATTGATCTCGATGATCGCCGCGGACACCGCGCGCGCGATGTCCTCACAATGATAACTTCGACTCATTCGAACCTCTTATTTGGATTGGGTGATTCGTTGGTCCTTGTCTCCCAGTTTGTTCAAAAACCGTTCGGTCTCGACGATGAAGCGCTCATGGTATCCCTCGCCGATCAAATCCTCGGCATCGCGCGCTTCAACGCGGAAGCGGAGACGGCGCCCGTCAATTTCGACGAGCTCGGAAGTGGCGACCACTTCGGCGCCGATCGGGGTCGCCGCCAAATGTTTGATGTCGACGAGGGTGCCGACGGTGGTTTTGTCCGCGGGAAGGCGATCTTCGACGCAGTAAAAAGAAGCGCCTTCCATCATCGCGATCATATAGGGCGTCGCGAGCAACTCCAAGCCGCCGCTCCCGATCGAAGCGGCGGAATGACGATACTCCACGACGAAACGAAGTTCGTACCGATTGCCGAGGGCAAGTTCCATAGGATTACTCCTTACTGAAGGGATTGTCGCGACGGATGTTCTCTTCCGCCGCCCGTTCAAACGAATCGGCTTCCGCCTTGGCGCTCGACACCGACACATCCACCGCCTGACCGCGGGCCAGTCGCTCCTGTTCGGCACGCAGACGCTCGGCTTCCAGACGCGCTTGTTCCTCACGGCGATGCTTCTCGCGATCCTCTTCGATTTTCTTCTTTTGCTCCTCGACATGGAGATCCAATGCGTCCATGCCTTGTTCGAAGACGATGTTGAACTCTTCGCCGTTGATCGTCTCGTATTTGAGGAGCGCTTGTGCTACGACATGGAGCTTGTCAAGATTGGCTTCGAGCAAACGATTCGCCTTGTCATAAGCCGCATCGACGATCAGTCGGATCTCATGATCGATGGTCGCCGCGACATTGTCCGAGTACTCTCGCTGTGCGCCGAAGTCACGACCGATGAATACCTCTTCCCCGTCGTCATAGCTCATCGCTCCGAGGTTGTCGCTCATCGCATATTTGGTGACCATGGCACGCGCGATCTTGGTCACGCGCTTGAGGTCAT
>JAUMWO010000128.1:0-1607 GCA_030529605.1 Bacillota bacterium
TGGTCGTGGTGGGGCTGCGGCTCCCTCGCACCATCGTCGCGGCCTTGGTCGGGATGTGCCTGTCGCTGAGCGGCTGTATCCTACAAGGGGTGATGCGCAACCATCTCGCTTCACCTTCGACCATCGGGGTGACGAGCGGAGCGAGCTTTGTCGGATATCTGACCCTCGTCGTCTTTCCTCAGTTTTATTGGCTGCTGCCGGTCGGAACCATTGTCGGGTCGTTTCTTACGACGATGCTCATCTACTCTCTGATTTACACGCGCGGCGTCAAGCCGCTGATGATGGTGCTCGCCGGTCTGGCGGTCAGCGCGCTCTTCGGGGCGTTCAACGATGTAATTCGCGTCTTTTTCGATGAGTCGGTCCGCAATGTCCAAGGTTTTCTGGTCGGCGGACTCAACGGCACGACTTGGGTGCAGCTGCGCCTGATCCTGCCGTTTGCCGTCGCGGGGATCGTCTTTTGCTTCTTCATCGTCAGCAAGATCAACATTCTGCTGCTCGGGGACGAAACGGCGCATTCGCTCGGTGTGGATGTCGATCGGTTTCGTCTGCAGTTGATCATCGCCTCTTCGCTGCTCGCCGGAGCTGCGGTCGCCGTCGCGGGTCTGATCAATTTTGTCGGTCTGATCGTACCGCACATCGCGCGGTTGCTGGTCGGGGCGGATTATCGATACCTGCTGCCGACATCGGCACTGTTGTCGGTCGTGTTTTTGCAGCTTTGCGACACGATCGGTCGGCTCGTGATCATGCCGGCGGAGATGCCGGTCGGCATCATCCTGTCCTTCATCGGCGCACCGTTTTTCCTCTTTCTGCTGAAAAAGCAGAGCAAGGAGATGCGATGAGCGAAGGGACAAAAGCACAGGCGCATCTCGAATTTCGGGGCATTTCGATCGCTTATTCCGACAAGGAAATCGTGCATGATGTCGACATCGCGGTGCCGCGAGGCAGCATCGTCACCTTGGTCGGCAAGAACGGTTGCGGCAAGTCCTCGATCCTCAAAACGCTCACCGATACGGTCGATGCAAAGGCGGGCGAAGTCTATGTCGACGGCCGGCCGATCCGCGATTATAAGCGCAAGGAACTCGCTCACAAGCTGTCCGTGCTCCCGCAGGTCTGGGATTCGATCCCGGATATCGACGTGCGGACGCTGGTGGGCTATGGACGGTTTCCGTATAAGAAATTCGGTCGCGGATATTTCCCGGAGGACGAGCGCATCATCGAAGAAACGCTCGCGATGACCGGCTTGGAAGCGCTCGAGTTTCGTAAATTGCACACTTTGTCCGGGGGAGAGCGCCAACGTGCGCGCATCGCGATGGCGATCTGCCAGCGTCCGGAGATCCTCGTGCTCGACGAGCCGACGACCTATCTGGACATCTCCTATCAGATCGAGGTGTTGGAGCTGATCCAACGCATCAATCGCGAGATGCGGATCTCGATCCTGATGGTGCTGCACGATCTCAACCTCGCGGCGAGGTACTCCGATCGCCTCTATGTCATCGGCGATCACACCATTCACAGCCAAGGCGGGGCGGAGGGGGTCATCACCCCGCGCCCCTTGGCAGATGCAGGCGACGTGACGGTGGCTGTGGGGGCGGGGGGGCCGTGCGGGG
>JAUMWO010000128.1:1617-4236 GCA_030529605.1 Bacillota bacterium
CACGATGCCTTCCCCGGCACGAGTGCACTGTGGGAAGGGAAACCGAGCGGTCGGCCAGTCATTATGCCGATCGGCCGCTCCAAGAAATAAAAAGGAGAATACCATGAAACAAAAACTGTTTGTCGCTGTTTTGGCTCTTTGCCTGCTTTTGACAGCATGCGGTGGCGGAGTACAACCGACCGCAGCGAACCAACCGACCGAGTCCCAAGCTGCGTCGAATGCGACGGAAGCTCCGACTTCGGCAACTACCGCTCCGACCACGGTACCGACTACGGAAGCGAAACCTGCAACGCTTTATACAAAAGAAACCCTCCCGGATTTCGAAGCGAAGGCGAATGCCGTCGTCGTCACCGATGAGAGCGTCACATTTGTCGACGGAACCGGCAAAGAAAAGACCATCGCTAAGAATCCGCAGCGCGTCGTCGGTCTCTATCCGAGCCACATCATCCTCTGGTACGAAGAGGGCGGCTCGATGGTCGGACGCATCACGACCAAGACTTCCGAAAAGAAGATGCCGGAAGCTGCCAAGGGCATCGAGATCGTCGGTGAGACCGTCACTCCGGACAAGCTGAGCCTCGAAAAGATCATGTCCGTCCAACCGGATCTCGTCATCCTCGGCATCGGCGGTCAGATGTCGATGGTCGATAAGTTCGCGGAGCTCGGGGTCGAGTCGATCGTCATCGACAACGAACACCTCGACGACTACCTCAAATGGGTCAAAGTCATCGCGAACCTCAATGGAAAACCGGAGCTTTACGAGCAAGCGAAGAAAGAGGTGCTCGCACCGATCCAGGAGCTGCTCCTCAAAGTACCTGCTGAGAACAATCCGAAGGCCTTGATGATCCAAGTCAACGAGAAAGGAACCCTCGTGGTTTACCTCCCGGGTACGACGGCCGCAGGTATCATGGCGGATCTCGGAGCGGTCAATGTCGCGATCGGTATGACGGATAAGGAGCACAAAAAGGTCGAGGGCGTCGACAAGGCGGAGCTCAGCTTTGAATCGATCCTGACGAATCAACCGGAGCTGATCCTGCTCAAGCACAGCGATATGGCGAAGGGCCTCAAGGCGCGCCAAGTCGTCAGCGATACCCTCGGAAGCAATCCGGTCTGGATGGAGTATGAAGCGGTGAAGGCGGACGAAATCTATGACCTGCCGCCGAAGTATTTCCACTACAAGCCGACGAAAGAATACTTCCAAGCGTACGAGTATATGGCGAAGATTCTGTATCCGGAGATCTTCGGAGTACAGGAGAAGGAATTCGAGTAATCTGAGGGGATACGAAATCTCTTCACACGCGAGTGCTTCGCAAGCGTGTTCGTCAGGAAGAGCAGCCGGGTGAACGAGCGGGTTGAAGGGTTTGCGTGAGTCGAGGAGTGTGCATAAGTCATCGACTCTTGAAGTTTTAAGATCCTAATTTTTTCGCATCGAACACATCGACGAACATCCTTACGAAGTACGGGATGTGAGGAGATGTCGTTCGATGCGACTGCTTTTTTTCGGGTTTTTGACGGCTGCCGTGGGATAAGGAATCTTGAGGGGATTCGGATGGTTTTGAGTTTTCTGTTCTTTCGCAGAGCGTTTTGTCGGGCGTTTTCGACAAACCGCGATTTATCAGTCGGTTGCGGATGCCATTAGGACAACATATCGGTTTAAGCTCTTATCATAAACACTCCAGCATGCAGTGCCCCACCATTCACGACCTGCGTCGAAATAGTTTGACCAATCGGTAGACCATTCATATACTTCGAGTTCTTCGGTTCCCCTCGGGAACAAGGCGGAATTGACTTTGATAAAATCCTCCGCCCCATATCCCGATGTATGCGGCGTTTCCCAAAAAGCATACCAATACGGAATCTGCTCGCCTTTTGACGGCGTCGGCAGTTCGCAGTCATAAAATCTTTGACCGACACAGTCCGTACGCAATATTTTCGGTATATGAAGCAGGGTCGATGCATCCATCGGATGTGCTTGTGCTTTCCCTAGATCCAATTGCCAGGGGAACGGTTCGTCCTCGACTTTTCGACAATACTTGATCTCCGCCTTGATCTGCGTGTTGATATATCGCTCGATCACTTTGAGCATAGCAAACAGGACTGCCTCTTTATGCGAACGTTTTCCCTGATGAGGCACATCATCTTCTATGAGACAATAGTCGATTATACAATTTTCATAGGCAGCGATCAGTTCATAAAAAAGATCATTTACCAGTTCGCGCATATCTCACCTTCTACTTCTAATTTGCCCATCTCTACATGTCTCAATTTTCTGCAAATACACAGCAAATTGCACGAAGTACTAAGCATTTCCCGCTTTTCACAGATCTGAAACCCGGTTTGAGAGTTTTCGATTTAACCAAGTAATCTTCTTGAAATCCTTATTGTTGTTTTGATCATTTCGATAGGAGTCCTTTGATGATGCTTCGTAAATGCTTAGATACTGTTCCAGGCTCGGTACACGAAACGTTATCCCGTCCAGTTCAATCCGCTCTGTCTCTGATTCTGAAATGCCTGCAAAGTCATATAGAGCATCGATCGCCCCGTACTCTACACTCACTCCATTCTTTTGGAATTCGTGCTCATGAATGTCTATTAAACGATATCCCAGTTCATTCATAACAT
>JAUMWO010000129.1 GCA_030529605.1 Bacillota bacterium
CTTTTCCAGGCTCCCGCCTGCGATCGATCAGCCGGAGGTATGGGCTTTGATCGAGATCGGGCAAAATTTGATGATTGTACCCACCATCATCATTCTGTTGTATCAATTGATTCACACCAATCCGAAACAACAGGCACGGCTTGTGATGGAGAAACATCGTACCGCATTGGAACTCGAGAAAGCACAGCAGGAAATTGACGGGGAAGAAAATCAGAAAGAAGGGTGACGCATTGAAAAAGAGTCCTGCGATGTCCCAATTGGATCCCGAACTCGCCCTTTTGATCTTGGAAGGGCTGGATGGTGTTGCGATCACGGATGCGGAAGGACGCTATCTGTGGGTCAATCGTTCGTGGTCGCGGCTCACCGGACTCTCGCTGGAGGATGTCGCAGGGAAATTGGTCCGCGATATCATCCCCGAAAGCCGCATTCACGAAACCTTAGCGACCGGCGAACGGATCATCGGGCATGGAGTCAGCGTACGGAGAGATGGCGTAGGCGATGCGTTCAGTTCGTATTACCCGATAATGAAGAATGGGAAGCTGATCGGCGGTTTCATCCATGTGATCATCACCGGAATGCGATCCGCGCTCGAGTTCAGCACGCGGGTCAATATGGCGTTCAGCCAAATGGAATACTATAAAAACGAATTGCGTCGCATCCATGGCGCCAAGTATTCCATCGACAATATCATCGGGGAAAGTCCGGCCATTCGAGCGCTCAAGGAGAGCATTCGGATGGCCGCTTCTACTTTGTCGACCGTTCTGATCGAGGGGGAGACCGGATGCGGTAAGGAGCTTGTCGCACACGCGATTCACGATCTGAGTCCTCGGAAGGAAGCTCCACTGATTAAAGTGAACTGTGCGGCGATCCCGAGTGAATTGTTGGAATCGGAGTTCTTTGGATATCGGGAAGGCGCTTTTACCGGTGCTTCGAGAAAGGGGAGGATCGGCAAATTTGAACTTGCGGACGGCGGCTCCCTGTTTCTGGACGAGATCAATCAAATGCCGATGAGTCTGCAACCAAAGATTTTGCGGGTATTGCAGGAAAAAGAGATCGAACCGCTTGCAAGCAAAGCGTCCATCCAAGTAAATGTGCGCATGATCGCCGCTTCCAATGTCGATCTGGCACGCCTCGTCTCCACGGGGCGATTCCGCAACGATCTCTTTTACCGCCTCAATGTCGTCAATGTAAAAATCCCGCCACTTAGAGAGCGCAAGGAGGACATCGCGCTGTTGTGCGATGATATACTCCACAAACTTAATTTTCAGCTCGGTATGCGTGTCGAAGGGATCGAGCCCGAAGTCGTCCGGCGGCTTGCTTCCTACCGTTGGCCGGGCAATGTTCGTGAACTTCAGAATGTCATCGAGCGTGCGATGAACATGTCCCGTGGACGATTGCTCCGATGGAAGCACTTTGAAGCATATTTCAAGGGTGCGATGACACGTGAGCGTGGAGTTCCGGTTGGGGCGGAAACCAAACCGATTCGCGAAGCGAAGGCGGAAGTCGAGCGGGAAGTGATTTTGCAAACTTTAGAACGAACCAATGGCAACAAAACACGTGCGGCGGAGTCCCTTGGGCTATCGCGAACGATGCTTTACAAAAAGATGCACCGGTACGGTCTGTTCGAACAGCAGGATTGATCGGCAAGAGCCGTTCCCATGGGGGAGGGAATGATGTAAATAAAGTTTAACGTAAATAATTGTTTACGAGTTATGGTAGGAACTGAATTTTCAAGTATAGGAAGTCGAATGGAGATATGGTGTCACATTTTGTTTACAAAATGTGACGCTTTTTTTATGTTGCGCTCTCTGCAGTCGTTGAAACTCCAGCATTGTTGAGATCGGCACGCATTTTGCTTTTTCTCCCGGTAGGCGATGTTCTCGCCGGAAAGGAGGACAAATGAAAACTATCATCACAGTTGCTACGACGGGGGCTTGGCCAACCAAAAAGGACAACCCGAATGTGCCGATCACACCGGCAGAAATCGCTGACGATGTGTACCGGTGTTGGGAGGCGGGTGCTGCGATTGCTCACATTCATGTCCGTGATGCCGATCAAAGAGGGAGCATGAGCCGCGAACTGTTTGAAGAGACCGTAGCGCGGATTCGAGAACGATGTGACATCGTCTTGAATCTGACGACTTCGGGTGCACTCGATGCGACGGACGAGACGAGGCAGGCGCATCTCAAAACCATCCGACCGGAAATGGCGTCCTTCGACTGCGGGACGATGAACTGGATGCACACGACAATCTTTGAGAATCATCCAAAATTCCTTGAACAGTTGGGACAGACGATGATCGATTATGAAATCAAGCCGGAGATCGAAGTGTTCGACACCAGTTTTATTTACAATGCGATGTATTACGCGAAGAAAGGGCTCCTCAAAACACCGGCGCATTATCAATTTGTGATGGGTGCACCCGGCGGGATCGCGGCGACGGTTGAAAACCTCGTCTATCTCAAGAGTTTGCTACCGGAGGGCTCGACTTGGTCTGCGTTTGGAATCGGGAAGGACATATGCCGGTGCTGTATTCGACGATTGCGTTGGGCGGTCACATCCGAGTCGGCATGGAGGACAATGTCTATTATTCCAAAGATCGTCTGGCGACATCCAATCGCGAATTTGTAGAACGTGCAGTGCGCATTATTCGAGAATTCGGCGGCGAACCGGCTACTCCGGAGGAAGCACGCCAAATTCTCGGTCTAAAATCCAATCGATAGGGGGTAACAGTATGAAACGCATTATCGACTTGACGACGGCAATTGAAAACGGGCTTCCGAGCGACCCTCCTTTCATGATTCCGAAGATCGACTACCGATCGCATGAGGATTCCGTGGAGGAAATGCTGCGTATGTTCCCGGGAGCGAAGAAAGAAGATCTTCCCAACGGGCTCGCTTGGGCAAATGACTATGTGACTCTCTGCGTGCACGCAGGAACGCATCTCGATGCACCTTGGCATTATCATCCGACGATGAACAATGGCGAAAGGGCATGGACGATCGATGAAGTGCCGCTGGAATGGTGCATTGGAAACGGTGTTGTCATCGATATGAGCGAAAAGCCGGATGGGTACGCAACTACAATCAAGGATTTCGAAGAAAAACTCGCCGCGATGAACTACAAGCTTCAACCGGGAGACATCGTATTGGTGCGCACGGGAGCTCAAAAGCATTGGGGAACGCAGAAATACCTGACCGCCGGATGTGGAATGGGACGTGAAGTCACGCTTTGGATCCTAAGTCATGGCGTCAATGTCGTCGGCACGGACGGCTGGAGCTGGGACCGACCTCTCGGTTTTATGGCGGAAGACTTCCAGAAGACCGGCGACAAGAGTGTGATTTGGGAGGGGCATTTTGCCGGAATCGAGCGGGGATATTGTCACATTGAGAAGCTCGCGAACCTCGATCAACTCCCGAGCACCGGCTTCCAATTCATCTGTCTGCCGATCAAGATCAAAGGCGCCAGCGCAGGCTGGATTCGTGCCGTCGGCATCGTTGAAGAATAATTCCTGAATCGAATACAAATTAAGGAGGCAAAATGTCTACGGAACTTATTTTTGGTTTGATGTTTGTCATTTTTTCCGCCGTTATTCTGTATGCAGGGGTTTACACAAAAAAGTGGGTCTCTGAAACTTCAGATTATATTTTGGCCGGCCGTGAAGTCAGCCTGTTTATCAACTTGATGGGTGTCGCTGCGATCGGATTTGCAGGCACCACGATCTCTCTGGCTCCCGGGTTTGCGTTGATGTTCGGGATTCAAGGTTCTCTCGCCTGGGGGATCATCTATGCCGCATTCGGTCTGATGTTCTACGGGATCGTGTTTTCAAAATTCATCCGCAGAAGCGGAGCACAAACCCTTCCGGAGTATTTGGAGATGCGCTATGGCAGTAAAGTGAGAAGCATCGTAGCGATCGGTACCATCATCGGTCTGTGCGGAATTCTCGCAAACAACATCGTCTCCTGCGTCGGCGTCGTGTCCGGCTTCATCGGATGGGATCCGGTCTATGTGACGGCGGCTGTCTTTGGGATCATCATCATCTTTACAACGATGAGCGGCCTGTGGGCAGCAACCGTGACCGATTTTTTCCAAGTTGTTACCGGCACCATCGCAGTGCCTCTGTTCTTGTTCCTGGCGATGAAACAATTTGGCGGTTGGGATTTCCTCGTCGCCAATTGGCCGAAAGGCGATGTTGTAGCCAACGGGAT
>JAUMWO010000130.1 GCA_030529605.1 Bacillota bacterium
GTACGCATCCAGTTCGTCCAGTTTGACGGCATATTGATTATAACGTTCTTTATAGAAATCTGCATTTGCCGAATCCCGTGCGATCAGTCCATCGCGCAGATTCACAGCGGCAGCTTTCCAAATCTTGACATCGAACCAGATATGCGGATCATGGCCGCCGCTCTCCTCGTCTTTGAGCAATTGATCCTCGGAGAGATTGCTCGCAATCATGACGACCGATTTGCCCATCTTTTCGAGATTCTCGAAGACCTCTTCCATTTTGCCTTCGAGATGGAGGCCGTTGTAAACAACGAGGTCCGCTTTCTGCATCGTCTCGACATCTCCGGCGCTCGCCTTGTAGAGATGCGGATCGATGCCCGCTTCCATCAGAGCGCTGACTTCGACTTTGTCGCCACCGAGTTCGCGCGCGAGATCGGCGAGCATCGTTGTCGTAGCTACGATACGAAGCTTCCCGCCCGATGGAGCGGCTCCTTGTGCAGGAGCCTGACCGCACCCTGCAAACGCGAGTACCATCAGAATCAAAAGCATTCCGATCATCCAAACACGATAGACATTGCGAACCGCATTTTCCTTATTTATCCGACTCATTTTTTGTTCTTGTTCTCCTTGATTGTTTTTTGGAAGGAAGCGAAGACATTTCCTCGGCAAAGACAGGAATCTCCTGTCCATGGGGACAAGTGGAAGGTTCGCCGAGAAATCGGTACAGCGCTTGCGCGAGATGTTCGGAAGTGGCATGTTCCAACCGCTCCGCTTCTTCGTGGACATCGTCCCAAGAATAGCGCAGGTGTTGCACCAGAAACAGTTCCCACAGCCGATGCACTCTCGTCATCCGAACCGCTTCCGCCCGACCCAGATCGGTCAAACGCGAACCGCGATACGGACGGTAGATCACCAAACCTTTTCGTTCGAGCCTTCGAATCATCTCGTTGACCGTCTGCGCGGTATGTCCAAGTCGTTCTGTCAGCCTCGAGTTACTGACAGCCTTCCCTTCCGGAATCGTCTCTTCCAGAGAATACAGCGCCTTGATATAGTCTTCTTCGCTTCGATTCATGCTCGCTCCCATTTTAAGTATATACTTAAAACTTTCCGTAGACAATCATACTGATTTTCGTCTCTCTTGTCAATATAAATAATAATCATTTTCAATGCATACGAAGATGAAAAAAACGCCCACCGAAGTGAGCGGTAAAAGGCATGAAAAACTACAGAACCTTGCGCAGCATCTCTTCCACTTCGCCCGGATTTGGCTTGCGTCCGACCTGTTTTTTGGAATAGATCAAGGTCGGTTCCGCTTTGGAATGGCCGCAGCCGCAACCTTGCTTTTCTTCCAGGTAGACATCGAACACGCCGCCGCTCGACGGCACCAGAGCGATCTCGCTGATCTTGTTCTTATGCTCTTCCAACAGGTTTTTGGTGAGGCTCACGGCCCCTTCGAGCATCGGTCAGGTTGTGCAGTAAACGATGGAAATCTTTTTCATAATACTCTCCTTTGATTTGCCGGTTGGCTAGTTGAAGTATAGCACAATAGGAGAAAACTTCCAATCTCGGATCGAACGATCGCGTTATTCGGTACGAAGCGTCGGATCCACAGGGAGGTAGATCGAATTGGACGATTTCACGCTGATGCGTCCCTCGACCGCCGGAACCACGAATCCTTCTTTTTTCATATGGTTCATCACAGCTTCGTCCAATGCGATGGACTCCGCCACCTTCTTGGATGCCGCCATCGAGGTATATTGGTCACCTCCCGCAGCCAAGAAGTCGTTGGTCGCGACGCGGTACACTTTGTCCATCAGAAGCGGTTGACCGTTGATCATCACGGAGATCAGCTTTTCACCGACCGGTTTTTCCGGGTCGAAGCTATAGACCATGCCTGCGACATGCGGGAAACCGCCCTTGGCGCCCGGATAATCCGAAATCCCATTCTCGAGTGCTTCTGAAATTGCCTGCCCCGTCATCTCAAGCGTCACGACGTAGTTGCCGAACGGGAGAACCGTGATGATATCTCCCAGCTTGACATCGCCTGCCGGAATCGATGCACGGATTCCGCCGCCGTTGGTGATGGCGATGTCGGCACCCGTGTCGGCGAGCATCGCGTCGGTGATCAGATTACCGAGATTGGTTTCTCCGGTGCGGACATGCTCGCGCTTTCCGTCGAGATCGACATCGATTTTGGTGACATGCACTTCGGTCACGGCTTTGTTCTTCTCGTTGATCTCTTCGATCAGCTTCAAGACTTTGGCATCCGGCTTCACATTTTTTACATCGGCCGGAGTGATCAAACGAGGTTTCGCGCTGACCAATTTTCCGCCTTTGAAATTGAGATCGACGACACCGACGTACTTGGAATACTCGCCCGCCTGAACCAGCAAGGAGTTTCCGACCACCTCGCCCTGCTCCATCGCCGTATGCGAGTGACCATCGACGAAGAGGTCGATCTCCGGCACCGCTTTGAGGATGTCGCGCGATGTAATCTCCGTCTCTTTGTCGACGCCGATGTGACCGATGCACACGATCAGTTCGACATGGTGTTGTTTGAAGAAGTCGACCACGCGGCGCGCGGACACGATCGGATCTTCGAACTTCAGATCAGCGACATTGAGCGGATTGGTCTTGTACGCCGTTTCCGGAGTGGTCAGACCGAAGACGCCGACCTTGATGCCTGCGATCTCTCGGATCTGCAGACTGCGCATGATCGGGTTATTGTTGAGTTTGTAACGAACATTGGAAGACAACAGTTGGAACTCCATCGATTTGTTGAGCTCGAGCAATCGCTCGTAGCCGTAGTTGAAATCGTGGTTTCCGGCAGCCATGTAGTCGTAACCGACTGCATTCATCAATTCGACGATCGGAGCGCCTTTGGCGATGGTCGCAATTGTCTGTCCGTGAATCGCATCACCGGCGTCCACGAGGAGGGTGTGCCGGTTTTTGCTCTTCATTTCGCGCACCAAGGTAGCGAGTCTGGCGTAGCCGACCGCTTTGTCGCCGCCCTCGACGCGAGAGTGGATGTCGTTGGTGTGTACGATGGTGATCGTCACTTCGTCATTCGCCGCTGCCGACATCGGAGCGAAGGACAGAATCAAAGCAAACACCAACAGCAAGGATACTAGCTTCTTCATAGAGTTCACCTCCTTTAGTGACTCCATTATACCAGATCGATCAGCGAATAATCTGGCCATCCGTCGAGATGATCACCTCGGAGTACGGAACGATGGTACGAGATTCCAGCATCGCATCGCGTGTCGCTTGAATGATTCCGCCGCAGCAAGGAACCTGCATGCGCACCACCGTGATGCTCTTGATCGAGTTGCTGCTGAGAATCTGGATGAGTTTTTCTTTGTTCGCTTGGTTGTCGTCAAGTTTCGGACAAGCGATCACCGTCACCTTGCCGCGAATGAAGTCGCGGTGGAAATCTCCGTATGCGAACGCCGTACAGTCGGCCGCGATCAGAAGATCGGCATTTTGAAGCACCGGAGCATTCGGACTGATCAATCGGAGCTGAACCGGCCACTGCATCAGTTCCGAACCGATCGGCGCCGATACGATCCCGACCGGAGCCGGAGCATGTTGCGGCGCCGTCGAAGCACTCGGTGCGGAAGCCATCGGTGCGGCGCTCAACACTTGGAGTGAGGATTCCGGCTTTTTGCGATCAAAAGCTTTCTGTGCACTGCCCGGGCATCCGCAACCCATCGGTTGATCCGCCGCCGGCGTTCCGCCGATCGAGATCACGGAAGGCTGCGCCTTCTTCGCCTTGATGTTCTTTCTCGACTCGTCGAAAGCATCCGTCTCTTTTTCCACGAGTTTGATCGCATCGACCGGACATTTCGGGAGACACATCCCGAGACCGTCGCAGTACGACTCGCTCATCAGCTTCGCTTTCCCATTGACGATTTGAATGGCCCCTTGCATGCATGCTCCTGCACAAAGTCCACATCCGACACATTTATCTTCATTGATTTCAATCACATTGCGTTTCATAACAACCCCTCATTTCGTTTTGTGTGTATAGATTACCACGGAGACGGCATCTCGACGGTATCATTTGTTACCAATTTAATCGCACAAAAAAACCGCCTGTGAGAACAGGCGGCCGTTGGATGCTTAAGCGAGTTTTTGTCCGCATTCGCCGCAGAATTTCGAATTCGGAGCGACCGACGCTCCGCAGTTCGGACAACCTGCATTGACTTTTTGTCCACACTCC
>JAUMWO010000131.1 GCA_030529605.1 Bacillota bacterium
CTTCCGCTCTTCCCGTCAGAATTTTATGAATGTACGCCTGATGCCCGACATCAAAAATCAAACGGTCCTGCGGGGATCGATACACCCGGTGCAAAGCGATGGTAAGCTCGACCATCCCCAGGTTGGAGCCCAAATGCCCTCCCGTCCGACTGACCTGCGCGATCAAAAACTCCCGAATCTCAGCAGCGAGTTGTTCACACTGCACATCCGAAAGCATCGCCAGTTCCCTCGGCAGATCGAGCGATTCCAGGAGTCTATTCAATCAAAACCTCCAAAAGAAAGCCAATGCCACCAGAATCCCGAGCACAGCGCCGGCAAACACTTCCAACGGCTTGTGTCCGATCAACTCTTTCAGCTTTTCCTCATGGAACTTACCGTCGTGAAACAATTCGTTGATGATATCATTGAGCAGTTTGGCTTGTTTCCCCACCGATCGACGCACTCCGGAAGCGTCGTACATCACGATGAACGACATAATCAAAGCAAGCGCGAACAAAGGGCTGGAAAATCCTTGCGTGTAACCGATCCCAAACGACGCCGAAACGATGATCGCGGTATGAGAACTCGGCATTCCGCCGGAGCCGTGAAAACGCTCAAATTTAAACTCTCTTTCCACCCACGCGGTGATGATCACCTTCAGCGTCTGGGCGATGAACCACGCGGTCACCCCACAGATCAACACCGGGTTTCGAAAGATATCCAGTAGATCAAACAATTACTTTCTCCTTGCAACGATATAATCAATCTGACCAATGATCCGTTTCGCTCCGACTTCTTCGGCCAAGCGTACGGTTTCGTCTCGCAACGCCTTTACCTTTTCCTTCGCGCCCGCCACACCGAGCAAGGAAGCATAGGTCGCCATCGAACGCTTTTCATCCTTCGCCAGCGTCTTGCCGACAAGAGTCGGATCTCCTTCGACATCGAGGATGTCATCGGTGATTTGAAACATGCTTCCGATCCGAAAGCCGAGATCCCGGTATCGCTCCGCCGACGCCGAATCCGCCCCTGCAATTCGCGCACCGGAATAGGCCGCCGCCGCGATCAACGCGCCGGTCTTGAGACGATTGACATGTTCGACCTCTTCCAAGGTCAACGCCCCGGCGTTGTCGATATCGAGGCGCTGTCCCTCGATCATCCCTTTCGCCCCGGAGGCCTCGAGAATGCAGTTCTGAACATCCGCGAAACCGAGCATCCGGTCGAGATCCCCGGAATGCAGCTCTGCACGCATCCGTTTCGCCAAGAGTTCGGCCGCGGCATTGAGCAACGCATCTCCCGCCAACAGGGCGAGAGCTTCTCCGTAGACCTTGTGCGAAGTCAGCCTTCCCCGGCGAAAGGAGTCATCATCCATACAGGGAAGATCATCATGAATCAACGAATAATTGTGGATGCATTCCAGTGCTGCCGCAGCGTCAAACACAGCACCTGGCAAAACTTCCGGAGTTTCGATCCCCCGCGCATCGCAGATATCGCAGAATGCATCAAACATCAAACGTGGTCGAAACCGTTTGCCCGGAGCGAGCAGGGTATAGTTCATGCTGTCATGCATGCCGGATCGACTCGTCTCGAACAGCGCGACAAGACCTTCCTCAAACTGCTCGAACCATGGCTTCATCGAGACACCTCTTGTCCGATGCCGTACTCCTCCGAAATGCGATCAATCTGCATCTTCGCTTCGTCGAGTTGGACGCGTGCCTCACGGTACAACCGAATCCCTTCTTCATAGAGTGCCAACAACTCCGACAGCGGTCGTTCCCCACTGCGAAGCAGTGCATTGACCTCTTCCAGCCTCGCTATTTTTTCTTCGAATGTACTCGGACTCATATCATTTCCTCACGATTTCGATAATTTGCGACGAGAGTGACCCGTCCCTGAGATGCAGGTGAACCGTCTCCCCCACTCGATAGGCTTCGATCGGACGCCTCTCCTCGAGAATGGCGTATCCTCGATCAAGAATTTTGAGTGGACTCAATGCCTCGAGCTCCACAGCAGCCTTTTGCATCCGGTGCGTCCCTCGATCGAGAACCTTGTCGATCGATCGATGCGCGGAGGCGACTTGCTCTGCCAACCGGTGCACCGCGCGATCCAGATTACGCTTGATGCCCTGCTCGACATTTTGCGGCGACATTCTGCCGAGCCGTTCTTCGCGTCGTGTGATCTGTTGTACCGAAGATTCCTTTAACTTGAGAACGGCTCGCTCCAACAGCTCCCGATACCGCAGACGCGATGTCACATCGCAGATGCGCTCGGCAGCGGCGGTCGGAGTCGCCGCGCGCTCATCGGCAACCAAATCCGATAAGGTCGTGTCGACTTCATGCCCGACCCCCGAAAGAACCGGAATCCCGGATTGCCAGATCGCTTCGACCGTCGGCATCTCATTGAAAGCCCACAGATCTTCGATCGACCCTCCACCGCGTGTGACGACGATCAGGTCGACCGGGCAGTCGCGGTTAAAATACTCGATAGCAGCTCGAATCTGCTCCGCAGAACCCAGCCCCTGAACCCGGACATCGTACAGCACGGCGCGGTGAATCGCGTCGCGCCGCTGAAACACGGAGAGCATATCTTGAATCGCAGCGCCGTTGAGCGAGGTAACGATGCCGACGCTGCGAATGCGTGCAGGAATCGGCTTTTTCGCCGTCGGCGAAAAATAACCCTTTGCCTCCAACTCCCGTTTGAGTTGCTCAAAACGCATGTGGAGATCCCCGTCGCCCTCTTCTTCGATCAAATCGGCATAGAGCTGGTGTTCTCCCCGCGCTCGATACAGAGAAATCGAACCGCTCGCACGGACCTTCATCCCGTCCCGAAGCTCGCCCGGCCCCCGATAAAACACCTTCATCGAAGCCGCTTCATCCTTCAGCACAAAGTAAATGGTACCGTTGTCGTAGCGCTTGGAACAATTGGAGATCTCCCCGCTCACCGTCAGCCGCCGCAACACCGGGTCGGATGCGAGCAGCTTTTGAATCCGTCCGGTCACCTCCGATACGGTAAAAACCTTCAGTCGAAATCCGTTCAACCGATCCCTCCTCCGATCTCTGCTAGGCTCGTTTCGATAGAAAAAACCGGACTAAGCCGGCTTCTCATGTTCAAAATTTCGCAACAACCCATTGATGAACCGCCCGGATTTCTCGTCACAATACCGCTTTGCCAACTCGACGGCTTCTGCGACCGTAACCCGGAAATCGATCTCCGGAACCCCGTAAATTTCAGCGAGTGCGAGTCGGAGAATCGAGCGCTCCAAACGGGACAATCGTTCGAGCTTCCATTCGACCAGATGTTCCGCGATCTTGCGATCGTATTCCTCGCTGTTCTTTGACACGAAGTCGAGCACGGTGCTCAAATATTCTTGATCCAATTCCTCTTCAACATATTGCAGCAGGATATTCGCATATTGCTCACTCGGCCGAAATTGCATCTGATAGAGGATCTCCATCGCAACTTCGCGGGAGCGAATTCGTTTCGTCTTCATCCGTTGCTCTTGAAGCTGAGCCCTTGGATGTTGACATGGACAGCCGTCACCGTGATTCCCGTCATCGACTCGACGGCCAGAGTAACCGCTCGCTGAATCCGCTCCCCGATCTCCGCCAAAACATTGCCTTGATCGATGATCACGTCGAGCTCAATCACGGCAGTATCTCCGGTCAGTTGCACATGCACGCCTTTTTGGAAATTCTTTTTGCCGATGCGCTCCATCATCTCCTCGGAAAACGAACCGGAGAGCGCATGAACACCCGGAATTTCACTCGCAGCAATCGAACCGATCACACCGATCACTTCATCGGATACATTGACTGTTCCGGACTTATAGACATTGACTTCAGCCATAGCTTCCTCCACTGGCTGATTATATCAAATTCCCGGCAGAAAATCAAAGCGAGGCATTCGCACCGGAAAGCTCAAACGAGAGGATGAACCATCGTTTGCAACATGGTTTGAAACATATCGTGATATAATGGATACAAATCCATCCAATCAGGAGGTTCTATGAAACGCTTCATTTTATTACTTGTAAGCCTGTTGCTTCTCCTATCCGTGGCTGGATGCAACAATTCTTCTACCGACGCCAAGAAAGATCCGACCGTCGGATCCACCGAGTCGGCGAGCGGATCTGCTCAACCGGCACCCACTTCCACTGCGCCGACCGCGCCCGAATCGGCAGGCAAGA
>JAUMWO010000132.1 GCA_030529605.1 Bacillota bacterium
GGTTCCGTTGTCGACCATCTCCGTTGCCATCGGAAGATAGCCATCGATCGCTTCCTCAGCTAGAATCGGCTGTCCCGCAGCGATCTCACCGACGATCGGTACCATCGTTACATTCTGAGCAGGCGGAGTCAAAGGAGCGATCGGCTCTTCGGTAAGAAGTTCAATCGCTCGAGGCTTGGAAGGGTCGCGGCGAATATAGCCCAGTTCTTGCAGATTATTCAGGTGAACAAAAACCGTCGATGTCGATCGAAGACCGACTCCATTGCAGATCTCACGAACCGAAGGGGGATAGCCCTTCGAACGGACCTCTTGTTGAATAAAATTCAAAACCTTCTGTTGAACACGAGTCAAGCGTTCCTTCATCTATGCCTCCATTCGATAAACCGATCGTTTGTTTGTTCTTGTGCGTTCATTATAGCAAATCGATCAAAGAAATACAAACAAATATTCGATTTTTCTATTGACACAAAACATTTGTTCCGTTATCATCAAAACACGAACACATGTACGGGAGGGAAAATATGAATACGAACTCAATCGCATCCAAGCATTGGAACGAATATAAAGAATCCGACCGATTCGGGAACTCTCCTTCCGGTCTCTACACGATGGGGCAGTATCGCTCAAAAGCGAAACCTTGTTCGATCTGGAGACGCTTGAAGTACCGAAATATATTGATGTTACTTGCGGTCATCATTGCAATCATCGCAATGACGCATTTTATGTCCGCAGCCGCCGAGGAGATCACCTATCGGGAATACACGGTGCAAGCAGGGGACACGCTGTGGGAGATCGCGTCCGGCATCGATGATCCACGTGACATTCGTGAAGTCATCTTCGATTTGAAACAGATCAATGGTCTGGATCAATCGATGCTCTACGTCGGCCAAGTAATTCGAATTCCGGAAAGGTAGGGGATGCAGTCGACTCCTACTTGTCTAACGGATCGTCCGGACTTATTTTCGCAGTCGACATTTCCTGCGATCCGTCCAACACCTCGTACTGCCGGATCAAATCGCGCTTGGAATTCCTGCGATGTGCAGCATAGAGCTGCGTTGTCGTCACATTCTCGTGATCCAGAAGATTCTGGACATCGTAGATCGAGAAACCGTATTCGATCAGAGATGAGGCGGCGGTAGCACGGAGCTTGTGCGGGCTGTATCCACTGTTTCGCGGCTTTTCCATTGCAAGCGACGTGTACTTGACCACAAGGTCGCGAATGGAGCGCACGGTCATCCGTTTTCTCTGTAGAGAGAGAAAGAGCGGATCGTCAGTGTCGATCGATTCCGGGCGCTCACGTTCAATGTAGTCGCGCAAACAGGTGAGGGCGGAATGGTTGAGGGGCATACGCACCTCTTTACCTCGTTTTCTAAAAATTCGAAAATCATTGCGTGCATAATGAATTGAATCCAAATCCAATTGTTGCAGCTCGCTGACGCGCAGTCCATAGGTGATAAAAAGCACGAGAATCGCTTTATCGCGCAATTTCGTCTTCTCCCAGAACACTCGTTCTTTTTCCGTGAGATCTTTGCCGGTCTCAACAATCTCAAGCATTCGTCGCACTTCTTCAATTTCTAATTTCTTTATTGAGTCCGGTTGTGGTTTCGGCAGCTTGATTGGATTGAAGCCATCGACCAAATTGCTGTCCATCAATTCATCTCGAAACAGATACTTAAACATCACGGAGAGACTTGACCGTTTGCGTGCTAAGGATCGGTTGTGATTTTCAACAATTGCGCTTTCTGTTTCGTAACGCGCACAGTATTCTCCGATAAAATAGTTGATATCACGCGCTTTCAGGCTTTGAAACCGATCGAGGGTGATTTCCTGTATCGACGAAAACTCTTGGAAATCCGGATGCTCACTGATCAAGTAATGCAGGAAAAATCGCAGATCACTTAGGTACGCCAGACGCGAACTGACGGCGACGGCGTTCTTAATGTAGAGACAATAATCGCGCAGAAAACTCGGCAACGACTGTTCTATTTCTTTGCATTGGGTCATGATCTGATTGTTCTTGCGGACGATGTTGTCCGGTAAATTTGACTTGTTTCGAACCGTTTTGGGCTGTGCTTGATGCTCCTTGGGCTGTTTCATGCGGCCTCCATTATGAATCATTATACTCGTCTCGTTACTATGCGTCAATCTATTCCCAAAATATACATTTCAGGAAGAGTTGCTAAAATGGAGAAAGACGCCTTTCGGCGTCCGACTACCCGATTCCTGCAACGAATGATGGACCGGGTTTCTGAATTGGGACCTAGCGCTCCGGGGTGATGACGCGGTCAAATGACAATTTTGCCATCAGATCCGGGCGACCGATGATCCATCGGAAAATCGGGAATCCCCCGAGAGTCACTACGGTAAATTGTCCGATAGCGACCATGGCCGTCCAGAACCAGAACGACTCCGATGCCTTGAAAAAAAACACGATTTCAAATGCGATGATCAGTGCCGAGACGGATGCCCACAGACTGGAAATCAAAAGCGATTTCGTGTTGTTTCCGAGCGAACGTCGCGTAATATAGATCATAACGAAGACAAATGCCGATGCAATCGTGCCGAAAATCGCATCGACGAGTCCAAAAGGCCCGAGCAGATTGGCAATGAAACAGCCCGCCAACAGACCATAGGAGTACCGGCGATCGACAAAGGCAAGCAACACCATCACTTCGGATACGCGAAACTGGATCGCTTGGTACGATAAGAACGAAAGACCGAGTGTCAGAGCGACGTAGAGCGCTGCAACCAAGGCCGATTTGACGACAAATGAAACATTTTGGTTCTTCATGATTCCTCTTTACACTTTCAATTCAACTTCTGCTCCGAGATCGGAACGATATTTTTTGCGGATCGGCTCGATCACTTCGGATACGAAGGATTGAACTTGCTCCGGCGCGCGGCCGATGTAGTTTTCCGGCTTCATCACCGCAATCAGCGCCTCCGCTTCTAGGCCGAAGGACGGGTCCAAAGCAATGCGATCGATCAGATCGTTCGCTTTACCTTCCTGCTTGACTCGACGTGCCGCTTCCATCGAATGCGTACGAATGCGCTCATGCAGTTCTTGGCGATCTCCTCCCCGCTTTACCGCTTCCATAATGATGTTCTCGGTCGCCATAAACGGCAGTTCCGCTTGAATATGCGCTTCGATCACGCGCGGATAGACTTCCAGTCCGCAAGTAACATTGTTTGCGATATCGAGAGCGGCATCGATGGCAAGGAACGCTTCCGAAACGGCGAGCCGTTTGTTGGCCGAGTCATCCAGCGTGCGCTCAAACCACTGCGTCGAAGCGACCAGCAACGGGCTGGAAGACAGCGAGAGGACAAATTTACTGAGGGATGCAATGCGCTCCGAGCGCATCGGGTTGCGCTTGTACGCCATCGCGGAGGAACCGATTTGAGTTTTCTCAAACGGCTCTTCGAGTTCCTTCATGGATTGAAGCAAACGGATGTCGTTGGTCAATTTGTGGAGCGAAGTCGCGATCCCCGCCAGTGCACTCAAGACGCGAGCATCGACCTTTCGCGAGTAGGTTTGACCGGTCACCGGATAAGTGCTCTCAAACCCCATCTTCTGAGCGACAAGTCGCTCCACGGCAAGTACCTTATCATGATCCCCATCAAACAAATTGAGGAAGGACGCCTGTGTTCCCGTCGTTCCCTTCACTCCCCGGAGTTTCAGCGACGCCAGACAATGTTCGACTTCTTCCAGATCCATGACGAAATCATAGGTCCAAAGAGTCGCACGCTTCCCCACCGTCGTCAGCTGAGCCGGCTGAAAATGAGTAAATCCAAGTGTTGGAAGCGATCGATACTCCTCGGCAAAATGAGCCAGACGATCGATGAGAATCGCGAGTTTTTTGGCGACCAGACGGAGCGCATCACGCATCACAATCAAATCGGTGTTGTCGCCGACATACGCGGATGTCGCTCCCAAGTGGATGATGGGCCGCGCCAAAGGGCATTTCTCACCGAGAGTCAGGACATGAGCCATAACATCGTGGCGAACTTGGCGCTCATAGGCAGCCGCTTTTTCG
>JAUMWO010000133.1 GCA_030529605.1 Bacillota bacterium
GATCACACGAGGAGCTCGATTGAGAACTTCGACAATCTCATACATATTGGATACGCTTCCCACTTTGAGCGCGCCCTCGAGACCGAAGAAATTGAGGCAAGCGCCGCAGGAAAGAATGCGCACTCCTTTTTCCTCCAGAGCAACCAATGCAGGAATCTCCGACGTCGTCAGCTTGACTCCGGAATTGAGGAAGATCAAATTCTCCGGCAAAACCGTACTCTCCGACAGTGTGAAGAGGAAGGTCTTCATTAACGCAGCACCGAGTTCCGGATCTTCCCCGAGTTTGTCGGTCCCGAAAAAGTAAGTGGGTGCTCCGACGCCGGCGCTCTGATTGATATCCGGATTTGAAGCCGGATCTAAGTCTACCTCTGCACCGAATACCGCAGCCTCCCCCTTTCGCAAGGTGAGGAAGTAGATGCCGCCATTTTCTTTGGAATCGACCGTCAATCCCACACTCTGCGCAAATTTCGTGACATTGGCGTTCGCCACCTCATTGTCGACGATGACAGAGATGACCGCTTCCTCAAGCTCTTGATCGCTCAATGATTCGAGCATTTTTTTGGTCTGAATGACCGGCATCGGACATGCCAGTCCTGCCGCATTCACCGTATAAGTTTGCATATTAGGCTCCTTTTGCTTTGAAGGCATCAAACAGGAAATAGATGAAATTAAAGGTTTGGAACTGATGCGCGATCAGCGATTGATCGATCTCAGCGCGTAAGCTTCTCGCCCATTCGGCTCCCTGGAATGTATTGACGACGACGATCAAAAACATAACGACGAGCAGTCCTTGAAGCAAGCCGATGAGAAATCCGCCCAGATTGTTGACCTGCTTGACCAACGGGAGCGCCGTGATGAGGCGAGACATTTTCTCGATTATGGTCAGAGCAAAGAAAGCTAAGATCGCAAGAACGACAAATCCGAGAGAATATAAGGCGATGTCGGCGAGTTGATTCGCGATGACTTCGACGGCTTGTGAAATGGTCTTCACCGCCTGATTTCCCAGTTCATTCTCAATAAAATCTCGAGCAAATCCGGGAATCGGAATCTGCCGAAACACCTCAGAAATCTGCTCCTTTGTGCCCAGGTTCGCGGGGACGGAGATGTAGCCCTGAATCAGCTCACGGATTTCATTGGCCACATTCTCCTTGGAATGGCCGGTCGACGACAGGACAAGGTCGACAAAGGGGCGATGAAACAGGTTTGCGACGATGAGCGAAGCAATCGTCTTGATCAAGCGGATGAGCGTGACCACCATGCCTTTGCGATAACCATGGAACGCAAAGAAACCGATGACTGCGATGACGACGATATCCGTCCAATTCATACTGCCTCCAAAAGATTAGCGGTTGAGTTTATAAAATTCGATGCGATTTGCGTATTCCAGTAGAAAGCTCTCTTCGCTGATGCTATGCACCGCGACCGAATCCGCCGCAGCATCGATTTGGCGTACGACGCGACCGCCCGGATCAAGAATTTGAACTGTGGTCGGTAAGGACACGAGGAGCCGGTTTCCCATCGTCAGCACCTGCATCGCCTCAGCAGGCACAAAAAACTTGGAATCAAGACTCCGTACGGTTTCGCCCGGATCCGCTTTGTAGCCGATCAGATGCCTTCTCAAATCAAAACGCGTCACTGCGCCTTCGACATCCGTTCGTTCGATCAAAGTGCCGCTGTAGTCATAGGCTGAGACCGAAGAGTCCGAAACGACACGAATCCGATCCGAATCGGCTTTGACGCCGTAAGCGAGATCCTTCTCTAGAATGATGCCGGACGTGATTTCACCGGAGACCGTACAGACATTGAGATAGGAATTCAGCGTGCGGTCGATCAGGACCACCGCCAATCTCTTATTGTCTTCGGAATAATCGAAGTCGACGATGGTACCGAGCGGCAGCTCGATTCCGAGCATCTTACCGAGCTTCGGAGAATAGACATAGACTCGGTTGTCGTCGGTCAAAACTCCGACCGCACCGGCGTCGAACACCTTTGCCTTGATGAGTCGTCCGATCCCTCGGTGGGTGTAGAGCAAATCGCCGTTTCGATTGAGAACGAAGACATCCCCCGCCTTATCGTCGGCAAGGACGAGGGTGTCCCCATGGGAGTCGCTGATCGAATTGTAGGAAAACAAGGTCTTTTCCCAGCGCAGTTCACCCCGATCATTGTAGGATTGCATTTTGTTCTTTCCAACGACGAGATAGCCTTCCTCGACGGTAGAAACGCGCGCCGGATGCTCAAAATCGCTGTTTTCGTCGAAATAGATCGTCTCCAAATGTTGAAATTGATCGGAACGAATCCAAGAGATCGCCAGATTGATCACAACCAAGAGGACGAGGGCGATGACGAAGAAACCACGGTTGTTATTCACGGCGCACCTCGTTGCTGCGCACACCATAGTATTGATAATAGTAGGACTTGATCATCCCGTTGTAGAGTTTGCGGTGCTTGGTCGCCTTGCTACCAAATGCGGATTCGAAGCCTTCATGCGCCGTGATGATGTATTTGGACCAAGCCTGGTATTTGCTGAGCACCTCACCCATCGTGCGATAGAGTTCGGCGGCTCGATCATGGTCGGACAGGCGCTCGCCATACGGCGGGTTGGTGACGATGGCACCGACCTTCTCTCGGCTGCTGAATTCGGCAAATGGCCGCACTTGAAAATGGATGTCCTCTGCGACCCCTGCCTTTTGCGCATTGGTACGCGCCTGCCGTATGGACGCTTCGTCGATGTCATAGCCCTCGAGTTTGCCGATCGACTCACTCTGCGGCAGTCTCGCGTTCTGCGCCTCTTCTCGAATATGACGCAAAAGATGGCGATTGAAGCGTCCCCACTGCTCACAGTCAAAACTTCTCTGCAGGCCGGGCGCGATGTTGCGGCGCATCAGCGCCGCCTCGATTAAAATCGTCCCGGAACCGCACATGGGATCGATGAGCGTCATATCGTCCGGCCGGGCGGCGATCCGCAGCAGCCCTGCTGCCAGCGTCTCCTTGATCGGCGCCTTGTTGCCGTAAGCGCGATACCCCCGCTTGTGCAATCCTGACCCCGAAGTATCGATCCACACGGAGACGCGGTCGCGAAGCAGTTGGATCTGGATCTTGTGCTCGGCACCGTCCTCGGAGAAAAATTCGGTCCGGTAGATGGTGCGGAGCTTCGCGACGATCGCCGCCTTGGCCACCGACCGGATCGAAGGCACTGCGAACAGCTTCGACTTGACGGAGGAAGCGGAGACCGGGAATTTGGAATTCTTGTCGAGATAGGCTTCCCATGGGAGTCGCTTGATGGATTCGTGAAGCGTGTCAAAGTCGGTTGCTTCGAATTCACCGACGACGAGATAGACACGTTCAGCACAGCGAAGCCAAAGATTCGCGCGAAAAATCCCCGCCTCGTCCGCATCAAAGGCGACGCGCCCGTCACGGGTTTCAATAATCTCAAATCCCAGTTCTTTCAACTCTGCAGCCACTACGGATTCCAATCCGAAGAGCGCGGTCGCCATTGCACGATATCTCATAATTCACCGTTTCCATTATACCATGTGGGGACATGTCGGCTTTCGGATGTCTTCCACAAGCTTTTATCCTTGGGACGGATAGCGTCCACTTCGACCGATCCGGTCGTCGTCCCTGTCCGGAGATCGTCCCGGAAATCGTCCTAGGGCATGGGGATCGTTCCGGTTATTTCACAACCCCGTCACTCCATTGAAGCCCCGCGTCGTGACGACTCGAGTGCCCGCTATTCTTTCGAGGTTTGCGACGGCAACCAGAGAGCCGCCAACACCACGGGTACGATGACACAGCCGAGGATCGTCGCGATCCATACCCAGCCGGACACCGGAAAGATCGAGAATTTCTCTTCCCAGTCGGTACCGAAACGATCTGCGCGAGCCTGCTCCGGAGAAGGTGCAGACTGCGACTCGTCGCTGCCCTCGTCTCCTTGTCCATCGCGCGGCCGTTGATCCGCCGGGTTTCGGTCGGGAGCGTCGT
Source organism: Bacillota bacterium (assembly GCA_030529605.1). Taxonomy (GTDB): domain Bacteria; phylum Bacillota; class Clostridia; order Peptostreptococcales; family Acidaminobacteraceae; genus JAUMWO01. Next base: position 3,982 of record JAUMWO010000133.1, read on the forward strand.
CGGAATTGCGGTCGGAATT
>JAUMWO010000134.1 GCA_030529605.1 Bacillota bacterium
TCCGGGACAATCGGTGTGCCGTCGAAATCGATCGTGAGGAGGCTGCCGTCACGATCCGCGTGGTAGCGGAATTTCGAATTGATTTGATAGAATTCTCGGCATCCTTGCGGGCTGTAGTGCATTTTTAAGTGGGTCTCCAGCATTTCTCGCAGTTGCTTCCCGGAAATGTAGCAGGAAAGGATCCGTTCGTCATATGGGAAGGTCTCCCGCAGATTTTTGAGTGTCACGAGAGCATCCAGACACTCCGTGCGGATCGAACCGGAAGCGATCATGACGATGTCCAGATCGAGATGTTCGGCAAAGATGTCCGCAAAATAGTTGCCGAGCTCGGTCTCTTGGAAGCGGCTCGGATGCGTGAGACGGCGTCCCAGTCGGCGGATGATGCGCGTGAACTTGTAATCGGTCTGCCGCTTATAGCTTTGCAGCAGATGATGCATATCCGGGTCGATCGGGCAGGTGCGGTCGGAGATCGGGATCACATTCCATTCGTAGCTGTGAATCGCGTTGGTATCACGATCCAAGACGAGGTCAAACCGTCCGATTTGGTCGGTTCCGCATCCGACTTGGACGATGAGGATATCGCCGACCCGGCACGGCTCTTCCAGTAAGGTGTGGCTGTGCCCACCGATGATCAGATCGACTCCGAGCTCCGGCGGCAGTGCAGCGGCGAGCTGTTTGTCGCTGTCAAAGCCGATGTGCGTGAGCAGCACCGTAAGGTCGATGTCGATGTCCTTGAAGTTGTTGCAGTAATATTCCACCGCCTTGGCGGCGTCGTTGATGTCGACGAAGGAGCCGATGAGGGGATCTTTTTTCCCGAATTCCATCACTTCTTCGGTGATGATTCCGATGAACAGGATGCGGATGCCGTCGACTTCCAAGATTTTATGGCCTTGGAACAACTTGGTCCCCGTCGGTTTGATATAAAGGTTGGCGTTGATGATCGGAAATTTTGCGCACTTTTCCAGAAACATCAGATGACCGAGCCCATAGTCCAATTCGTGGTTTCCAAGTGTTACAATATCCGGGCTGAGGGCATTGATGATGTCGATGGTCGAGATGCCTTTGAACTCCTGGTCGATGATGGAACCTTGCAGCATGTCTCCGGCGATGACATAAAGTGCCGGGATGTCTTCTTTACGGGTTTGTTGCACATAGCCCGAAAGTCTTGCGATGCCGCCGACCAAAATTTCATTTTGTTGCTCATCAAAAAAGTCGCCGTGCATATCGTTGGAATGCAGTAAAGTCAGTCTTTTTAGATCCATACTTGCCTCTTTTCATGATCGGAGCTTTCGATTGGATTGGGTCAGCGCGTAAAATCTACAAGATCATTGTATCTTCTTTCGTGCATTATGTCCATATCGAACGCTGGTATCCCTCCCGGAAGGGTGTATAATGGAGCAATGAGAGAGTATATCAAATTTATTGCAGGTGTCTTAATTTTTGGGACCACAGGAATCTTGTCCAAGCACATCGATATGCCGAGTGCGCAGATTGTGGTGTGGCGCACTTGGATCGCTGCGCTTGCGTTGACCGCATTTCTTTACTCCGGAGGCAGTCGCTTTGATTTCATGCAGATGAAGCGGAATTGGAAGCCCTTGATCTTTTCGGGATTGCAGCTGGGCTTCGGCTGGCTTTTCTTTCACGAAGCGTTCAAATTTGCGCCGGTCAGCATCGCGATGCTCATCAATTATCTGGGACCGGTGATGGTCATCCTCGCGTCGCCCTTTGTCCTCAAAGAACGGTTCAACAAGATCAAAGCGATCGGAGTCGCCGTCGCGATGCTCGGGATGTATCTGGTCGCCGGCAATCTCAACGGATCCGTCCATGTCCTCGGTTTGCTCTACGCCTTCCTGTCTGCCGTCAGTTACGCGATGCTCATGCTCACGAACAAGAAGATTCAAGGAGTCTCCGGTCTCGAACTCACGATTGTTCAACTTGCGCTTTCGGGTCTTGTGATGTTCCTATATGGGCTGGTGCTTCAAATGCCGCCGGTGATCCCGGCGGGGATCTCGCTCGTCGCGATTTTGGTGCTCTCGCTCAACAACACCGCGCTCGCGTGCTTCCTGTTCTTCTCTGCGATGAACAAAATTCCGTCGCAATCTTCCGCGCTGCTGAGCTATATCGATCCCTTGGCGTCGCTGGTGCTCTCGGCTTTGATCCTCGGAGAGCGCCTCAGCGGAATGCAGTGGATCGGTGCGATTCTGATTTTTGGAGGCGCGATCTTGGGACAGGTGTTCGGCGAGCGACGAGATGCTCTGAGGAGTTGCAATGACCGAGTTTGACAAACGTACCCTACCCGCTTTCCTCGCGCTCAATCCTCTCTATGTCGAGACGATCGACGAAGGGTTTCGGCGCCATCGGCATGAGCTGCTGGAAGGGGAGCGAGAGATCCGCCTGACCCTCAACAAATACTATCTGCTCGACGGCGATGCGTCCTATGTCGATCTCTACTACGGCGCCCTGACAGCGGAGGAAAAGCGCAGGGTCGAGGCGGAGCTGACGCCGGACGAGATCGCTCTGCTCCATCGTCTCGATCTGAGTCCGGAGGAGCTCTTTGTTCGCTTGACGCCGCAACTGTTTGAGCTTTGCATCAAATTGTCGTTGACGGAAAATTTGTTTTGCACCTTTTACTTCCTGCGTTCCGGTTGCACGGTCTGGGGAAATTATGCGCACAAATTTCCGATTTTTTATCGAGGTTAGGGTATGGGGAAACGAAAGGGCAATGCATCGCCGATGACGGGCGCGTTGTCTCGCACGGTCGAACTGGAGATCACCGACCTCACGGATCAGGGTGCCGGAATCGGTCGGGACGAGAGCGGGCGCGTCATCTTTGTCGAAGGAGCGGTTCCGGGAGATCGGATCCTATGCAGAATCTTTCGATCGAAAAAAAATTACGCATTGGCTCGCATCGAGCGTATCCTCCGATCTTCTCCGGATCGCGTCGAACCGCGATGTCCGCATTTCGGTGTCTGCGGCGGCTGCAGCTTGCAACATCTCCGTTATGATGCCCAGAAACAATGGAAGAAAAAATTAGTTTTTGATGCCTTGATTCGGATCGGAGGCTTCGCCGATTTTGAGCTGGATCACGCCTATCTCGGATTCTTCGCTTCCGAGCCGTTTCGCTACCGCAACAAGGGTCGATTCTTTGCGACCGGCGCTCCGCATTTCCCCGGCGATCCCGGTCCGAGGTTCGGTATGATGGCGCGCGGCAGCCGCCGCATCGTTCCGATCACCGATTGTTTGCTGATGCCGGAATCCTTTGCCGAGCGATTGGCCGAGGCTCCGCAAGACAGCGATCGGCCGGAGATGGGGAGCCCGCTGATTCTAAAATCCTACGGCGATACCCACCAAATCGCAGACATTCAAGTGACCGTGCGCGGGGATGCTTTTTTTCAAGTGAACGATCGCGTCGCCGACGCCATGTATCGACAGGCGCTTGCCATGGTCGATCTCCGCCCGGGGGATCGCGTCGTCGAGCTCTATTCCGGAGTTGGGGGTCTGACTCTGCTGTTCGCGCAGGTCACGGGCAACGCCCTCGGCGTCGAGATCAACCGCGATGCGGTGAAATCCGCATGGGAAAATGCACGGCGCAATGGCCTGGAGGGTGCGGTCTCATTTGTATGCGCCGATGTGCTCGATGCGGTGAGTTGCGCTGCTTGGAGCGAGTTGAATCCGTCTCCGCGGTTGATCGTGCTCGATCCGCCGCGCGCAGGCTGCGATCCCAAGGTGCTCGATTTGCTCGATGCTCCGGAGATCCTTTACATCTCTTGCGATCCCGCAACCCTGGCACGCGATCTCCGATTGCTCCGCGCGAGGGGATACCTTCTCCGTGCACTCAGCATACATGACATGTTTGCCCAGACAACGAGAGTAGAGTGCATAGCGTTGATACAAAGGGGGGAATCATAAGAATCCTGCATTTTAAGCAGTTTTACA
>JAUMWO010000135.1 GCA_030529605.1 Bacillota bacterium
CATCAGCGGCAGTATGCAGGGAACGCCATTTGAACAATCACAGGTCGCGCTGCATGCCTGTGTGGCCAATCTGCAGTCGAGCAGTCATCTGCTTTCCTTAGTCGCCTACGATTCGGGCGCCCGATTGGTCACGCCGCTCACATCGGACGCAGCCGCGCTCACGGAGGGGATCGATTCGCTCTATCCGGACGGGGGAACCAACATTCCGTCCGGTATCATCGAGGGCATCTCGTCCCTCAAGGGCGCGAAGGGAACCAAGGCGATGATCCTGCTGACCGACGGACAAGACGGCAACCGGGAAGAAATGGAGCGCGCGGTGCAAACGGCCAATGCCGAAAACATTGCGATTTACACCGTAGCATTCGGTGATTTCGACCGCGATTATATGCAGTCCATCGCCAAGGCGACCGGAGGGCGCTTTATCGAAGCGCAGTCGGAAGAGGAGCTGGCGTCGATCTATACGATGCTGCAGGGCTTCATCGTCAACAATTACTATTTCGAATACGATGTGACGGAGGTCGCCGGTGACAACCCGCGTCTGCTCGAAATCGAATTGAAGGAGTATCGCGTCCACGACGCGCGGACCTATGCGCGTGGCGATCTGACCGTGGCGGAGAGCGGCTACGCGATCCAAACACAGAAGGATGCGCTCCAATTGGTCGATATCCGACCTTCGTCGGTCTCGGTGCGCGATCTGAAGTCCGGCGTGCCGATTTTCCTGCATCTGCGCGGAGCGAGCGATGCACTCAAGGTTTCGATCGACGACCAACCGGTGACGGTGAAGCGTCTCGACGAGAGCACTTGGAGTTTTGTCCTCGACGACCGGTACCACCAGGGCGGTCTGTCGCTCACGATCGAAGACGGCGACAGGAGACTCGTCAGTCGCGAGATGCTCCGGATTTCCGGGGGTCCGCATTCCGTCGAGCTTTCACAGACGATCCGACTCGGCGACAGACACCAAATATTCGCCGATCGCGTCGATCGTTTGGGTGAAAAGAGGTTGCGGCTTTCCGGTCGCATCGTGTTGAACGATTGGATCGTGCTCAGAGGCGAGTTGATCCTGGATTCGGAAATTGCGCCTCGCACGGATTCCAAGGGGATGTATTGGGAGCGTGGCGCGATCTACAGCGACCGAGAGCTTCGTATGACTGCGGGTACCGATGCCGCCGGTACGGATGCTGTCGGGACCGGCGCGGTCGGTTTCGATCACGGCGAACCGAGCATACTCCCGGGATTCAGCGGCGCATGGGACAGGGAAGATTTCTTTATACGCGAATATCCGGCGTCGATCATGATTCCGCATCTGGGAAGGGTATCGGCCACCGCAAAAATGGAAGGCGACGAGCTGCGCTATCAAGTCGAATCGGGAGCTCTGCTCGACGACTTGACCGAGAAGCTCAATGGGGCGATCTATGGCGAAGAATTTTCCGACGAGAGCATGAACGGTCTCGTCGCCATGGCGGATCGAATCGAGCTGCAGTGGAGTCGTGACGGGATCAAGTATCGGGGCACCGCTCGGCTCACGGGATGGATGGGACCGATGCGTGTCCGCGAGGCGACGATCGACATCGACTCGGAACGAAGCGATCTGTTCCGCATCCATGGGGATCTGTCAGCATCCCATCTGCCTTCGGCACTCGACCTCGGCCCGTACATCGGCTTTGAGATCGGATCCAAGGGGAAACTGCCGGATTCCTTGAAGATGAAGAGTCTGCATCTGGGTCTCGATCAAAAGGTAATCAGCGAACGGAGCGAATCCGAGCCGTTTGCGAGCAAATCCGGGATCGCGGTCGCGGATCTGCTGCCGGAGGCGCTGCGAATGGAACCTCTGAGAAGTTGGTTCGCACTCTACCCGCTGTATTTTGATCGCTCGGAACTGGTCAACGCGCCGAATGAAAATCAAAATGCCATCCGCTTGTGGCAGGGCACGGATGCGGCGCATTCGATCGAGATTCGCCCGGAAGGCACGGTGATCGCCGTCAGCGAAGAGCGTGAGCGCGCGTGGTTGGGAAGCCGGTTTGGCGGAGAGATCCGCGGGGAAGTGTTGGTACAATCCTCGGAGATTCTCGTGCGTCTCAACATCGACGGTCATCTCGATGTCCCGGAGCTCGGAATTCGTTTCGACGGGCTCTCGACTCTGTCCGTCCGGCTGCGCCCGTATCAGCGAGACACGGATCTCCTGACGGTGCGGATCAGCAACGGCGATCAGATTGTCGAGTATCGCAGCACCTGGAATGGCGCGGTGCACGGCGAGAAGAAGGAGGCGAGATGAACCATCGAATGATTGTAGCGGTCGTCGTATCGCTCGTCCTTTCCCTGATGTCGATCGCTTACGCGGAAAACACATCGGGGATCGGGCTTCAGGTGAAAGAATTTCGTGTGAAACGAATCGGAAGCGATCTGTCCTTCGAGTGGACGGTCGATTCCAAGAAGGATAAATTGACCGTCAAGATTCTCGCCGATTCGGGTTGGAAGCAAATCGAACTGTTGCAAAACCGCGATGCGAAGGCGAAAGGGACGGCGAATGTGTCCGTCGATCGGATCGATACCGGTTATCATTGGTTTGTCATCGAGGTATCGGACGGAACAACGACGACGGTTCGAACGACGGAGCATGAACTGTATATCGAACAATCCAAGGCGCTGCCTCGCGTGCAGGGGATTCGTGTCGGCACGTTGGACGGCAAGGCATTCATCCGATGGGATGGAGCCGGGGATGCCTCGTATCGTGTCTTCCTGTACGAGGACGATCCGCTGCGTCCGCTCCGATCGATCGATACGAGGAGCGATGAATACCGGATCCCGAATCCATGGCTTAAGGCGGGCAGATATCGGGTCGGAGTCGCTCAGCTGGACGGCATGAAAGTCGGCGCCTTCGATCTCTACGAATTGATCCCGTCGACTCCGCAGGGGACGGTACGCATCGAATCTTCGGTCGTCTCGGCACTCGCGGTCCCGGTCTTTTTCGAGGGAGAGGCGGGTGCGACCGTCGATTTGCTCGTCGGATCGGAGAAATTGGTCGAAGGAGGCGCGCCGGGACGATTTGACCTGCATCTGGTCGAGGGAAATCACGAAATCACCGCTCTGGTATCGGATGCGCATGGGAATTACCTCTCGTATCGCTTTCCCGTGACGGTCGATCGCACGCCTCCGGTCGTGCAATGGAATCTGGAGGACGGGACCAAGACGGGGGAAGAAACGATTTTGCTCGAGGGAACGGCCGAAGCCGGGGCTGTGGTGGCGATCAACGGCGTCGAACAGACGGCGACGGGCGGTCCGTTCCGCATCAAGATTCCGCTGACGGAAGGACAGAACACAATCCGCATCTCGGCATACGATGAGGCGGGCAACCAGAGCATGCACTCGCTGCGCATCGAGCGGCAGAGCCGTTGGGTGGAACGCCTGCTGATGTTCGGGATCCCTCTCCTGTTCGCGATCCTGCTCGGCATCTGGTACGGGTTCTTGAACCGTCGTGCCAAGACCTTGCCGGTGCTTTCGGCGCCGAACGCCGTGTCCGCGCAGGTACCGAGCAGGGCGACGGAGCTTGTGACCCAGACCGAGTGGGCGCAGGCGAGCCACGGCGGGACGGAGAGGATCGACGTCGGGAGTGCGGTTTCCCGGGGAGTTGACGCTCAGGCAACCGAAATCGTGATTATGGATGAGGAGGATGCAAAGCAATGAACAAAATGGTGAAACTCATGCTCCTCTTGTTTGGACTGCTCACCGTCCTCACGGTGATCGCGAGCGTTGTGATGTTGCTCGCTGTCAGCGGCGACGGGTTGTTGACGCTGCATTCGGATCTCGGTGCGATCTACGCGCATTCGTATCGCTGGGTGACGCTGGCAGCCGGTGTGATGGTCTTCGCTTGGGCGATCCTGCTCTACAGCAAGCGAAGGAGTTGGTTCAACCGCCCGAAGCGTGAGCGCAAAGCAGCT
>JAUMWO010000136.1 GCA_030529605.1 Bacillota bacterium
ATTAGCAGTCAATAATATTGAGTGCTAACGATATGCATACTATAAACCCTATCCAGTTGCCTGTCAATAGGGTTTTGGGATATTCTCATATCCTTTACACTTCGTTCATAAACTCCGTGTACACGAGGTTGGAAAGGTCGAAACCGCGGTCGGTCAGGCGCAGCTGACGATTGCGGTAGATGACCAGATCGGCGGCGACGAGTTTTTTGATCGCGTCGGCATAATCCGCTTCAAAATCGCGTCCGAATTGTTCTTCCCACCACGCGACATTCAAACCGTCTGCGGTACGAAGCGGCAGCATGATCGCTTCGAAGCGTCGATCGCTTTCCGTCAGGTATTCGACAATCTCACCCGGAGGCCGGCCGGATCTAAGGGCGTCGCGGTATTCTCGGATGCGATCCGGGTTTTTGTACCGGGTTGCGCCGATCTTGGAACTGGCGGAAAGCCCGAGCGCATAATAATCCTTGGTCGTCCAATAAACGGAATTGTGCCGGCTTCGCCATCCGGGATAGGCGAAATTGGAAATCTCGTAACGCTCCATCCCCTTCGCGGTGAGACGGCGACGTAAGTGTTCGAATTGATCCCTCTCCTCATCGTCCGTCGGAAGTAGGATTCCGCGTCGAGCCATCGGAGCGTCGGCTTCCAGCGTGAGCGCGTAGGACGAAATGTGACGGATGGCGGGGCGCTCCAGCAATCGATCGAGCGCCGCATCGAGGTCGGCGATCGTAAGTCCCGGCAGACCGGTCATCAGGTCTGCGGATAGATTGTGAATTCCCGCATTCACCCAGTGGTCGTACGCATCGTAATAGTCGGAAACCTTATGAATCCGATCGATGGTTCGAAGCACTTCGTCGTTGGCCGCCTGGAGCCCCATGCTGACTCGATTGACGCCCCAGTCGCGCAGCAAATGGGCCTGTTCCGGGGTCACCGTGTTGGGATTGGCCTCCCAAGTCAGCTCAGAACCGGCATCCCAAGCCATATGAGAGGAACAGGCCGCAAAGAGTGCGTCGATCTGCTTGAGGCTCAAGCAGCTCGGTGTTCCCCCGCCAAAGTACAGGGTCTCGACTTTGGTCTTGCCATGTTCCTTTGGCCAGACGGAAGAAAGAAGCTCCATCTCTTTCGAGAGGAGCTCGATGTACTCACGTTTGGCGCTTTCGCTTCCGACTGTGGAAACAAAGCTGCAATATCCGCAGCGATGCTCGCAAAACGGAATGTGTATGTAGAGGGAAATCCCCATTCTAGTTCCCTTCGTCGAATTTGAGAACCGCGAGGAACGCTTGTTGCGGAACCTCGACGCTGCCCAATTGACGCATCTTTTTCTTTCCTTCTTTCTGCTTTTCCAGCAGCTTTTTCTTTCGCGAGATGTCTCCGCCGTAGCATTTTGCGAGGACGTCCTTGCGGAGTGCCGAAATGGTTTCGCGAGCGATCACCTTGCTTCCGACCGCTGCCTGGATCGGGATGGCAAACATCTGTCTCGGAATCACTTCTCGCAACCGCTCGACGATGACGCGCCCGCGGGATTCCGCCTTGGTCTTGTGCACGATCAGCGAAAAGGCGTCGATCAGCTCCTTGTTGAGCAGGATGTCCATCTTGACGAGATCGGACGCCCGGTACTCTTTGAATTCGTAGTCGAGCGAGCCGTAACCCCTCGTTTTGGATTTGAGCGCATCGAAGAAATCGTAGATGACTTCGTTCAAAGGCAGATCATAATGCAAAACGACGCGTTTCGGGTCGAGATAATCCATATGCAGCATCTCGCCGCGACGATTTTGGCAGAGCTCCATGATATTGCCGACGTATTCGTTCGGTGTGATGATCTTGGCCTCGACAATCGGTTCCTCCATCAAAGAGATCTCAGTCAGCGGAGGCAGATTGGACGGGTTTTGGATCATCATCACTTCCCCGCCCGTCGTCGTAACGCGGTAGATGACGCTCGGAGCGGTCGCGATCAAATCGAGATCGAATTCCCGATCGATCCTCTGCTGGATGATCTCGAGATGGAGAAGTCCCAAAAAGCCGCATCGAAATCCGAAACCCAGCGCCACCGAAGTCTCCGGTTCGAAGGACAAAGCCGCATCGTTCAATTGCAGTTTTTCGAGTGCATCTCGGATTTCGTCGTAGCTCTGACCTTCCGCAGGGTAGATTCCGCAGTAAACCATCGGAGTCGCCTTTTTGTAACCGGGAAGCGGGTCAGCGGTCGGACGATTGGCTTCCGTGATGGTATCCCCCACACGGCATTCTTTGACATTCTTGATGCTCGCCGTCAGATAGCCGACTTCACCCGCTTGGAGGGAATCCGTCGGCATCATCGAAGGCACATTGACCCCGACTTCGACGACATCGAAGGTCTTGCCGCTCGACATCATCAGAATCTTGTCTCCCTTCTTAACCCTACCTTCCATGATGCGGATGTAAGCGATCGCACCTTTGTACGGATCATAATAAGAATCGAAGATCAACGCTTTCAGCGGAGCGTCTTCGTCGCCGTTCGGCGGCGGTACATCGGATACGACCTTCTCGAGCACCTGATCGATGTTGATTCCGTCTTTGGCGGAAATCTGGGGAGCATCTTCCGCCAGAATGCCGATCACATCCTCGATTTCCGAGATGACTTCTTCCGGTCGTGAGCTCGGCAGATCAATCTTGTTGAGAACCGGCACGATGGTCAGTCCCTGCTCATCCGCCAAGTGGACATTCGCCATCGTCTGCGCTTCGACCCCCTGTGTCGCATCGACCACCAAAATTGCCCCTTCGCAAGCGGCGAGCGACCGAGAAACTTCATAAGTAAAGTCGACATGCCCCGGGGTATCGATCAGATTGAGCGTGTACTCCTGACCGTCCTTGGCTTGGTAGATGAGGCGCGTCGTATTGAGCTTAATCGTGATGCCGCGCTCGCGTTCGAGCTCCATGCTGTCCAAAATCTGAGATTTCATCTCGCGTTTGGAAAGCATGCCCGTGTGTTCGATCAGGCGATCCGCAAGCGTGGATTTTCCGTGGTCGATGTGAGCGATGATGGAAAAATTTCGGATATGCTGTTGACGTTCTGATGGCATGGTTTCTCCGTTCTGTCATTGAGTTTTGGTAGGGTCAAATCCCGGGAAATCTCCTTGGATGTAGCGATTCGGCGTGAAGGGCGCGAAGAGTTTTCGAAAGGATGCTGCGATGCATTTCTCGGTCGCAGGCCAAAGGCGGCTGTATTTTTGTTCGGACAGGTAGTAACGCCATTTGCTCTTCCATTCGTCGAGCGGAGGTCCGAAACGGCAATGCGCACGCGATCGATATTCTCGCAATCTCCTGAAATCGAATTCGTCGGGAGCGACATCAAATTCGACATAGCTCCGACCGATCTCCCCGGGCGAATGCGCATCGGTCCCGACGGTAATCGGCAGATCGTATTGTTTCGCGATCAGCATTGCTCGCAAATTGGCGTCGTAACGACCTTTCAAAAAGCAAGACCGGCCGTTGAATACTTCGACGGCATCGATCGATTGCATCAGCCAAGGTTCCGGCTCATAACGAGCGAGTCGATACGGATGTGCGAGGAGAATGGCGGCTCCCTGCAAGCGTGCTTCGCGGATCAATTCCTCAGTGAGGAAACCGCCTTTTTGCTTGACGAGGATTTTCTCGAGCGATCGTTCGAGACCGGTCACAATGATATGTCCTTGCGGGGTTGAGTATTCACCGCCGCGAAACACGCGAAGTTTTCTCGCTTCCGGATGCGCTGCGGCGAAATCGCGATAGGATTCTTGAATGAGATCGCCCCAGGACGCGATGTTGTGATCGACGATCAATACCCCATCCAAGCCTCGTTTGGAAGCATTGGAAAAGATCTCCTCCAGTGTTTGAAACGAGTCGCTCGACAAATGCGTATGGATATGGCAATCGATTTTCATAGTTGCTCCGGACGATGCTAACATCGAAAAATTATACCA
>JAUMWO010000137.1 GCA_030529605.1 Bacillota bacterium
GGCAACGACGCGGCGACCGGCAGCATCGTATTTGATCACTATCTCGCGATGTCGCCCGGCAATGTCGAGGGCGAGATCGACGGCATCGACACGATCGAACCGGCTTTCGGACTTCCTGCCAAGTGGATCATCGCGGATTTGAGGGAAAAGGCGGAACTGCTCGGCTACACCGTCGTCGATCCTTCCTCCGTGATTTCGACGCATCTGACGGAAGTGATCAAAAAGCATGCCTACGAGATCATGACGCGCGAAGACGTCAAGCAGCTGATCGACAATGCCAAAAACACGAGTCCGACCCTTGTCGAGGAGCTCATCCCCGGGTTGATGACGATGGGGGACATCCAAAAGGTACTCTCCAATTTGTTGCGCGAAGGCATCTCGATTCGCAATCTGCCGATGATTTTGGAAGCATTGGCGGATTATGCGCGCAGCACTCGGGATATCAATATTTTGACGGAATACACGCGGCAACGGCTCATCAAGCAGATCTCGCGTCAATTCTTTCCCTTCGGCCATGCGCGCGTGGTGACGCTCGATCAAACACTGGAGGGCATGTTGCTCGATTCGATCGAACATGGAGATGCCGGAAGCTGCCTTGCGATCGATCCGATCACCCAGCAGGGACTGATTCAAGCGATTGCGGACGAAGTGCGCAAACTCTTGCAACTGGGTGAACAGCCGATTGTCGTGACGGCGCCGATCGTGCGTTTTTATCTGAAACGGATGACGGAGGGCGTGATTCCCGATTTGATCGTCCTCTCTTACAATGAGATCGAGTCGACGATCGATGTGCAATCTGCAGGAATGGTGAAAAACAATGAAGATTAATCGATATTTGGCCGATGATATGAATGAGGCGATCAATAAGGTGCGCAAAGAGCTCGGCTCCGATGCCGTCATCATTTCCAGCCGAAAGATTCGCACGGGCGGGATTTTTCGTTTCTTTCGTAAACCGATCTACGAGGTCGTCGCCGCGGCGGACGAACAGCCGATTCGCACCAATGCCGCCGCCTCCGGCGTCGAATCCATCGGAGAACTGCGAACGATGGTCGAACGCCTGATGGACCGGTTCGATCGGTTGGAGCGGGGCGCGGAACCTTTGCAGCAAGCTCCCGCACAGTCGGTCGACCAGCTGTATGCCGACTATCTGATTGCGCGCGGCGTGCGGACTTCGATCGCCAAGAAGATCGTCGAAATCGTGTCGCGTCAGATTCGACTCTGCGAACAAAACCACGAGACCGCACTCTCCGCGATGCAGCTGATCGCGCGAGAGTATCTCGGGGAGATCAAAGGGATCGACCTCGAACCCAAGGCGAAGCCTGAGATTTACCTCTTTCTCGGGCCGACCGGAGTCGGCAAAACGACGACGCTTTCCAAGCTGGCTGCCAGTCTGGTGCTCAAGAAAAAGGACATCGCCCTCATCACTTTGGATACCTATCGCATCGCTGCAGTCGAGCAGATTCGTACCTTCGGTGAGATTCTGCATGTGCCGCTCGAGGTCGTCTACACGCCGGACGAGCTCAAGGAGACCTTGCATCGATTCCGCGACAAGGACTACATCCTGATCGATACGGCGGGGCGCAATCACAAGAGCAAAGAGCTCAAAAAAGACTACGACGAGATCGCTTCGGTCATCGACCGGATGACGATTTTCCTCGTGCTCAGCATGACGACAAGTATCCGTGATCTTCAAAGCATCATCGCATCCTATGGCTTTCTCCCGGATTATCGACTGCTGTTTACCAAACTCGACGAAGCGGTTTCCTACGCGAATATCCTCAATCTGAGGATCCTCACGGGCAAGCCCCTGTCGTATTTCGCGATCGGTCAGGTGGTGCCGGACGATATCATCTTGGCGGACAAGGAGAAGGTGATCGCGAATATCTTTGAAGACCAACCGGAGGAAGAGAATGGATCAGGCACAGAGGCTTAGAGAAATCGTGGAGCAGACGATGACGCAAAACGATGCGCGCGTCATCGCGATCTCGAGCGGAAAGGGTGGAGTGGGCAAGACCAACATCTCCGTCAATCTGGCGATCGCGCTCTCCCGTCTCGGGAAAAAAGTGACCATCATCGATGCCGATCTCGGACTCTCCAATGTCGACGTTCTGTTTGGCGTGCTCACCAAATACAATCTGGTCCATGTGCTCAACGATGCTGTTCGCATCCAGGACATCGTCGTCAAAGGTCCCAACAACATCAACATCGTCTCGGGAGGATCCGGCATCATCGATTTGGCGGACATAGACGACCTGAAGCTGGAGCAGCTGATCCTTTCTCTGGGCTATTTCAACTCGATATCCGATTACATCCTGCTCGACACGGGCGCCGGGATCGGCAAGAATGTCAAATCCTTCGTATCTTATGCGTCCGAGCTCATCGTCGTCGTCACGCCGGATCCGACCTCGATCACGGACGCTTACGCACTGATCAAAAATGTCGTCCCGAGCGAAGGCATCAAGATCAAATTGATCGTCAATCGGGTCGAGTCCAACAGCGAAGGGGAGGAGGTATTCAGCAAGCTTTCTCAGACCGTACGGCGCTTTTTACAGCTTGAAATCGAGAATCTTGGGTATATCTTTGACGATTCCGATGTGAAGCGTGCGGTGCGAAAGCAGGTTCCTCTGTTGACGGCGTACCCTCGTTCCCTCGCAAGCAAGGCGATCGAGAACATCGCGTTCAACATCGAGAACAACAGTCACTTTTCAAAAGCAGAAAACGGATTTCGCTCTTTCTTGCAGCGATTGATTCGACGAATATAGTCCGTTTGGAGACGGAGGAAGATTTGCAATCGAAAATAAGAGTTTTGATCGTGGACGACTCTGCGTTTATGCGCAAAGTCGTTTCCGATGTTTTAGGGCAAGATTCAAGAATTGAAGTCGTCGGTACGGCGAAGAACGGCTACGAGGGCAAATTACTCGTGGAGAAGCTTCGGCCGACCGTCGTGACGATGGATGTGGAAATGCCGGTTATGGACGGACTGCAAGCAGTCCGAGAGATCATGATGGAAACCCCGGTGCCGATCCTTATGCTCAGCACCTTGACGCAGGCGGGTGCAAAGGAGACCTTCGCCGCGCTGGAAAATGGGGCGGTCGATTTCGTGACGAAACCGGGGAGTATGCTGAAAGTCTCGACGCCGGAGTTTCAAAGTGAGTTGATCGAGAAGGTCGTCGCCGCGAGCACGGCGCGTGTCTATCGCCTCAGGCCGCTCCTCTCCCGCAATACCGGTGTGTTTCGGGCGGCAGTCGCGCAGCCGAGCCCCGCTCTGAGCTCGCCGACCGGTGTTCCGAGCACGACGCTTGGTGCTCCGAGCGCTACCCGGACGGGGACGCAGTCGACCGCGCTTCGACTCAAAAAGCTCGTCGCCATCGGGATTTCGACGGGCGGTCCTCGCGCTTTGCAAGAGGTGATTACGAAGCTTCCGAAAACCTTGTCGGCGGGAGTCGTCATCGTGCAACATATGCCGGCGACCTTTACCAAGACGCTCGCCGATCGTCTGGACTCGCTCAGTCCGATCCGTGTCGTGGAAGCCGAGGACGGGGACATCGTTCAAGCCGGCACCGTCTATATTGCGCCGGGCGATCGGCACCTAAAAATAACCAGGCAATCGATGCAATATGTGATAAAATTAGATGATACGGACCGTGTCAATGGGCACCGTCCTTCTGCCGACGTGATGTTTGATTCCCTTGCGGAGTTACAGACCGATCGCATCCTTGGGATCGTGATGACCGGAATGGGAGGCGATGGCGGAGCAGGGCTTAAAAAATTGCGTGACAATGGCTGTCAGACCTTTGCACAGGATGAAGCAAGTTGCGTCGTGTATGGCATGCCGAAGGTCGCAGTGCAGCTCGGAGGCGTCGATCGCATAGT
>JAUMWO010000138.1 GCA_030529605.1 Bacillota bacterium
CCACCTGTCACCAAAATATGTTTCATGATTCGATTATAGCACGGGTTTTATTTCGGATGGTACAGGAGATCCTCGAGCGCATCCCGATCGAGAATGCGCACAACCGACGCTTCCGCATGGATCAACCCCATCGATTGGAGCGCGGAAAGCTCCCGAAACAATGTAGCTCGGCTGACTCCGATACGGGCGGCGAGATCCTCGCGCGATCCATGTAGCACAATTTCGGCCACATCCGGCTGGGAGAGGAAAAAGGCGATCAATTTGCCGCGGCAGGACTGAATCGTCAGGAGTTCGATGCGGCGAAGCAAAAACTGGATCTTTTGGTTGCAGAGTTCGGCATAGGCGAGCGCAAGCTGAGCATCCGAACGCAGGAGGGATTGGAAACGCGCCTTCGCGATATAGATCACTTCGGCATGTTCTCCGCATTTGAGCATGGTGGGGAGCTCCGCTTCGGCGAGCAGATTGGAGATGCCGAAGCAATCGCCCGCATAGAGCGAATTGAGCTGCACATCACGCCCGTCCGGTGCGACCGAATACACATCGATGCGTCCCGAGCGCACGATCCCGACGGAGGCGATGCCGCCGACTTCATCGCTGACCAGCTGCCCGGAGCAAATTAGGAGAGAAAGACCGCTCTCCGACTGCGGGAGAGCGGCGAGAAGAAGTTCCGAAAACGATTGACCGACCTGATCCGAATTTGATTTCATTTGCCTCACCGTCTCAACTGATACTGACAGATCCCGATTCCTTTTGTAAGCTAACGCTAACCATTTTCCCTATCATACACCGCGAACGAAAAAAAAACCACTTCAAGAAGATTGTGAGGACCTATGCCGGAACGCGTCATTTTATTCTCGGGCGCATCGGCGGTCGGAAAGACTGCCGTGATGCGCCACCTCCTGCCGAAACTCGGCTTGCGAGAATCCTGTGTCTGTAAAATCGATTGCCTCAAAACCGAGGATCACCTGCGTTACCGCGCGCTCGGAGTGCCCTGTGTCGCGGGGATCAGCGGAGACATCTGTCCCGATCATTTCCTCGTCTCCAACCTCCCTGAGCTTTGGCAGTGGGCGGATCGAATCGAACGCCGCTTGCTTCTGGTAGAGACCGCGGGGCTCTGCCATCGTTGTTCGCCGGCGACGGAGCGCATGATCGCCGGCTGTGTCCTCGACTGCACATCGAGCACCAAGGCTCCGGCCCAACTCGGTCCGATGCTCTCCGAGGCGGATTTTATCGTATTGACCAAGATCGACATGGTGTCCCAAGCGGAGCTCGAAATCATCGCTTGGAAAATCGCCGAGCTCAACCCCAAGGCAGAGATCTTTCCGGTCGACGGGTTGGCAGGCTACGGCGTGGATCTGCTCGCCGACTGGCTCTCCGAGCAAGTCCTATGCTCCGACTACGAGGGAGATGTGCTGCGACACTCCATGCCGAGCGGGGTTTGTTCCTACTGCGTCGGGGAACAGCGGGTCGGTTGCGCCTTTCAACAAGGGGTCGTCGGCAAAATTCGTTTTGACCTCGCGCAAGAGACTGCAGGCGAGCAAGGCGAGGTGCTCCAATGAAGCGTGTGACCATCTTTGCCGGGCATGACAAGAGCAATGCACCCGAAGGGTTCGAACAAATCGACCTCGAGCTCGGCAAACTCTACACCATCGTCGGAAGCACCGGTTCCGGCAAAAGCCGTCTGATCAAGGACATTGAGCAGCTCGCCGACGGCGACTCCGTGACCGGCCGACGCATCGCAATTGACGGCGACATCATCCCGCGCAAGGACCGACGACATCGCAGCGCACATCTGATCGCCCATCTCAGTCAAAACATGCGCTTCGTGCTCGACACGAGCGTGGACGAATTCATCCGACTGCATGCGCAGTGCAGGAATCGCGACATCGCCGTCGAAGACATCCTCGCGGCAACCAACCGGCTCACCGCGGAACCGGTCAGCGGCGCACACAATCTCAACCAGCTCAGCGGCGGACAGACCCGAGCGCTCATGATCGCAGACATCGCCCTGCTCTGCGACAGTCCCATCGTCCTGATCGACGAGATCGAAAATGCCGGCATCGATAAGGAAGCCGCGCTGCAGCTCCTGTTGAGCCGCGACAAGCTCGTTTTGGTCGTCACGCATGATCCGCACACCGCTCTGATGGCACCCAAGCGCATCGTGATGCAGGGAGGCGCCGTGACCGCCGTCGTAGAGCGCAACGAAGCCGAAACCCGGCTGTTCGACCGGTTGAGCCAAGACTATCTGCGCATGCGCAGCATGCAACAAAATTTGAGACAGGGAGTCCATCTCGCATGAAAGCACTTCTTTATTGGAACCACATCTGTGTTTTGCACAAACAGGAAAAGGAGCATCTCATGGCTTTGCAGAGCCGGCTCAAAGAAGAAGGCATCGACCTGACGGTGCGGTATTTCGGACTCGGATACCCCGAGCATATGTCCGACTACCTCGCGCGTCCCGATGCCGAGCTCCCCGACCTCATCGTCTCGGCGGATCTCGAAGTCTTCGAAGATCCGCGCATCTTCGGCAAATTCTCCGAATCGCTGATTCCGCTGACTGACCGCATCGAGCTCCGTCCCTCCCTCGCTCTCGACGCCGTGTGGCGTGGCGACATGCTCCTCCCCTTCGTCGCGATTCCGCTCGTCTACTATACGAGGACACCGCAGGCGCTCGAAGGAAAAGCGCTCAGCGATCTCGATCTCGCCATCGGCGGCATCAACAATTCGGCAGGAAAGAGTATCACCAAGACGCTGTGGTGCCGCGAAGGCAAAGCGGCGGCGCGCGAGTTTTTGCAGCGCTGTGAAGTCTCCGATATGCCGATCGGCGCATTTCAATCCGTCCGGCTGGGGCAACACCACAGCGCGCTCGTTCCCTCGATCTACGCCCTCCGCGCGGACGAAAAACAGACCTTCCTTCGTGTCCCGAAAGAAGGTCCGCTCCTGATTCCATCCTATCTTTGTGCGCGCAATACGCTGCCGATCGAAGTCACCGATCGAATCCTCCGCGGGATCATCGATCCCTCGCTCTGCAATTTCTATGCGAGCGGAGGCGATCTGATCGTCTATCCACAGCACCATTCCCCGAATAGCAAACAGATGAGCGATCGATACCAACTGCCTTCGGCCGATTGGCTCGAGACATTGGATCCGGTCGAATTCTATTCCCTCTACTGCGCCCGCCTTGCAACAGCGATCGATCCCGTCACAGCCGGTGAGCGCGCCGGAGGCAAAGCGTCCGGCGCATAAGAGCTCTCACGCTCCCGCTTCTAGAAGGTCTCCACCACATCGTAGCGATCGCCATTGCGGATCGCTACTTTTGTTTTGCCATGTTTGAGCTCGTGAATGAACTCCTCCAAGGTGCGCACATCCTTTTCCAGATAGGTTACATAGCGCCCGATCTTTTCTTCCTTGTGCGCATCGCTCGCTCCGATGATCTGCGCTCCGATGCGGCGACAATATTCAAGAGCCTTGCGATTGGCATCCATATCCGTGCTGCCGTTTAGGACCTCCACGCCGCCCAGACCGCGGACGGTGAGCAGATTCTCCTCCAAACCGCGGTTGTTGTTACGAAACGGGTGACAGGCGACCGTGAACCCGCCGCGCTCGTTGACATAGTCGACGAATTCCTGCGCGCTGACCCGCTCCTTCGGATAATCGTCGATCCCCCACGCCGTGATGTCGCCTTGCAGCGAAAAGTATTCGATGCCGACAAAAATTGGAAATCCGATCTCCTTGGAATACCGCTCCGCTTCCTCCTTCAGCCCCATGCTGTCGTGGTCCGTGATGCAGACAGCGTCCAGCCCGAGGGACTTCGCGATCTCGACGATGCGAGAAAGCTCCAGTATGCTGTCG
>JAUMWO010000139.1 GCA_030529605.1 Bacillota bacterium
AAAATACGTAATACCCAGATGTTAAAACACTCCCCATTCTCTCTCGAAGAAATCAATATATTCCTCGAGTCCAATCTCTCTCATTTCCTTTGACCACATGTCAAATGCCGTCCGGTATTCGATTGACCGACGTGGATAGCGATCCATAAATGACTGAATCTGTTTCATTGCCTTCGTCCTCACTTGAATCGGCTTGCCCTTTGGGCAAAATCGACGGATGAATCGATTCTGATTTTCGTTTGTGCCACGCTGCCAAGCGGCATAGCTGTTACAGTAAAAAATTCGAGTGACTGGCAGATTTTTATGCGATCGCATCTCTTCATAACGAGAAAATTCCTTACCGTTATCGACTGTTATTGAGCGGAAAATCTTTGAAAAAATATCTCCAAGGTTCTCTTTTAGCACACCGAGGCAGCGGCATACATGTTCTGCCCGCTTGTAGCGAAGTAGAAATAGCAGCTCCTTCCTTGTCTTTCGCTCTGTGAGTGAGAGAATGGTATACCCTTTTTCTCGTGTGCCGGCAATGGTATCCATTTCCCAGTGTCCAAATTCCTCTCGGCTCTCAATCTCATTTGGACGATCGGAAATTATCTCACCAACTACTTTTTTAGGGTGCGCCAACCTTACAATCGACTTTTCTTTACGCTTTCGGTATATGAGATGCTGACGGCGAAGGTGGGAAAAAACATTTTTACGATCGATAGTATTGTAGATCGTCTTAGCGCATACTGTTATACCGAGTTGTTGTTTTGCAAGCCTTGCAGCAACCTCCGGTGGATTTTTCTCTAAAATCAGACGCTCAATGGCTTCCGTGAGAGGATCTCCTGATCGAAGCTTCGGCTTCGCTCCCTTGTTGGATGCATTTCTCCTTGCCATAAGTTCTGCGTAATCCGCGCTATACTCGCAAACCATTCGTTTTCCTGTCTTCATAGTCGACACAGCTCCGCGCTTCAGTTCCCTGTAAATTGTCGACTGCGTGTATCCAACCGCATCCGAAATTTCGGCGACACTCTTTCCGACTTTTAACATGGTTTCCATGACAACACGATCACGATAGGTAAACTGCTGGTATTTACGCATAACCATCCTCCAGCTTCTATGATAGCATCCAAATGCAATTTCAAACTGTCGGAATCCATTGATTTTTACGGCATCTCACAATTCCAGATATGCCGAAAACATAAATCAATTTGCATTCATAGCTATCTGTATGACAGACCAAAGATAAAGTCGGTGCAGCGGACAACTACACCGACTTTTTCAGACTGAAAGCCCCTGGAGAAGGGAATTTTGAGGCTCTTCACATCCGTCTACTATCTTCACCATTTTGTGGTCGAATTACCTGAATGTATAACGATGCCTGGATGGGATCGGAGGTGTCGATTAGCGGGGAGGAAAATCCCAGAAAACGGATTTTTCTGATCGACGAATTTCATCCTTTTTTCTTTCCGTTTTCCTGCCTACATTCCTTCATTGCAATCACTTGATCTCCGTTCATCAGCGCTCCCATTCGTCTTCTCGCTCATTCTTTTTTGGGGCTCCGCTCTCGGTCGATGTTCCCGATTTCTACTTTCTGTTTCTGCTGCATTTTGACCTGACCCAACCAAAAAGCAGAATGGAAAATCTCCGCTTGAGCTCTTGATGTTTTTGAATCCAACCATACGCAAAAAACTGGATTCTGTTGGAATTGAAAACATCCACAAAAAGAGGTTCTCCTAAACCTCCACAGTGCTTTGTATCCCTGTATTTAGTGAACTCATTTGCTCACCCTTGCACAATTGTCTACACTTTGTAGACCAAAAACCAAAAACAAGAGATTTCTCTTGAAAATCCCTTGTTTTTAGCTGTTTTCTATGGGTTATTTCCCGTTTACTTTTCTAAAAATGACGTGAACTTACTATTCTAATCTTACCCTCAACTCTATCCATAGAAATCAAGTGTTTTGAGATTGTTGCACAGTCAGAATCACAATCCTAACCTAAGCATGCAATGCGCCTCATAACAACTTTATTCATGTTACAATGACTTTGTAAGATGGAAAAGGAGCTATCGATGAAATTATATTATCAGTGCACTACAGGCATCAGCGGCGATATGAACCTCGGAGCGATGATCGACCTCGGTGTCCCTGTCGAATATTTGAAAACGGAACTTTCCAAACTCGGCCTCGACGCGGAGTTTACACTGAAGGTGGCCAAGGCTTCCAAGCACGGGATCTTCGGCACCAAGGTCGACGTGATCGACCACAATGCACGCGAGCATCACGACCATCACCATGACCATCAACATCACCATCATCACGCCCATGGGCACGCGCACGCCCATGGGCATGACCATCACCACAGTGAGGGAGAGCACCACGGGCATCATCACCACGAGCACGTCCACGGACACACGCATGAGCATGGCCACACACATGAGCATCCCCATATCCATGGGCGCAATTACAGGGAAATCCGAGGGATCATTGCAGCGAGCGAACTGAGCACGCGGTGCAAGGAAATCGCCGAGCGCATTTTCCACATCATCGCGGAGGCGGAAGCCAAGCAGCACCATGTCGAGATCGATGAAGTCCACTTTCATGAGGTCGGAGCGATCGATTCCATCGTCGACATCGTCGGTGCCGCGATCTGTTACGATTACCTGGATGTATCCGAAATCTCCTGCAGCACGGTGGAGCTCGGCTCCGGCTATGTCCGCTGCGCGCATGGTCGAATGCCGATTCCCGCTCCGGCGACGGCGGCGATCCTAATCGGCATCCCCGCCAAATCGACGATCCACGGCTACGAACTCACGACCCCGACCGGTGCAGCGATCCTGAAAGCGATGGCATCGGAGTTCAGAGATGACTTTTGCTTCGAAAGCCGAGGTGTCGGAGCCGGTGTCGGGACGTTCGACCTCGCTGTACCCAACATGCTCCGCATCTTTGCCTACGACGATGCTCCGACAAAGCAGACGGGAGATCCGGACTCGGACCGCGCGTCGGATCGGGCGATCGTCAAGCATCAGCGCATCCTCGAAACCAATCTCGACGATATGACGGCAGAGAATCTGGCCGGCATTGAACCGGCTTTGTTTGAAGCCGGAGCGCTCGATGTCTATCGTACGCCGATCGTCATGAAAAAGGGACGACTTGCGACGAAACTCTCGGTACTGGTTGCTCCCGAGTCGGAAGAGGCCGTGCGTCGGGCATTGTTCGCTCACACGACCGCGATCGGACTCCGAAGTTATGCCGTGGAAAAATACGAACTCGAGCGCAGCATTCGCTCTTACGACAGCTCCGTCGGACCGATCCGAACCAAAATTTCGGGGGCGGGAGAGACCTTGACGGTCAAGCCGGAATACGAAGAATTGCGCGATCGCGTACAATTTGAGATCAAAGTGAAGGCGATGATGGAACAGGAACCGGTCTTTGACGAGCTCATCCGTTATCTCAAATCGCTCGGTTCGGTCACGGTCGCATACTCCGGCGGCGTCGATTCGACCCTGCTCGCCTACCTCGCGAAGCGCCTGCTCGGCGATTTTGCTCAGGTCGTTTCGGTGGCCACGCCTTATGTCCCGACATGGGAGCAGAACGAGGCGGAGGAATATGCAAAGCATCTCGGCATCGACCGTGTGGTGATCCCGCTGGAGATCCCGGAGAGCATACGCAACAATCCGGAGGATCGTTGCTACCTCTGTAAACAGGAGATCTTCCAAGCGATACAGCGCTATGCAAACGAAGCGGGCTCGCGCCATGTGATCGACGGAACCAATTACGACGACACCAAGGAGCACCGACCGGGCACGAAAGCCTTGGAGGAGCGCGGCGTTCGCAGTCCGTTCAAGCAACTCGGCGTC
>JAUMWO010000140.1 GCA_030529605.1 Bacillota bacterium
CGCAGAGTTCCTTGTGTTCAAACGGGTAGTGATACTGCGCAACCGGCATCGCTCCCGAATCGAACCACACGTCGATCACATCCGGGACGCGTCGCATCTCTTGGCCACAGTCGCATCGCAGGCGAATGTCGTCGACATACGGGCGATGCAGATCGACCTCACCGAGCTCTCCGACCGCGTGCGTTCGCAACTCCTCGATCGATCCGATCGATTTTTTGGCGCCGCATTCGCAGGTCCAAATATTTAGTGGAGTCCCCCAGTATCGGGAGCGGGAAATCGCCCAGTCCATCAAGTTGGAGAGCCAGTTGCCGAAGCGTTTCTCCCCGACATAGTCCGGATACCAGTTGACCTGATTGTTGTTCGCGACCAGCTGCTCACGCAATCGCGACATCGCGATGTACCAGCTCGTCTTGGCATAGTAAAGGAGCGGTGTGCTGCAACGCCAACAATGCGGATAGTTGTGGTCGATTTTTTGACGTTTGTAGAGTTTCCCCTGCGCGTGAAGCTCCGCAATGATATCCGGATCCGCATCGATGACAAATTTACCCTTCCACGGAGTCTCGGTAAATTTCCCTTCGAGGTCGACCGGCTGCACGAAGGCGAGGTTGTTACGCTGAACGGTCTTGTAGTCGTCTTCACCGAATGCCGGCGCGGTATGAACGATACCGGTACCGTCTTCCGCTGTGACGTAGTCTGCAAGCGCTACGACAAAGGCCTTACCTTCCGGCTTGACATAAGGAAGGATCTGCTCGTACTCCATGCCCTCCAACTCGCTGCCCTTGTGCGTGCTCAGGATTTCGTACTCACCTTCCAGAACCTTCTCGGCAAGCCCCTTCTCGATGTAGAGGATCTCGCCGCGATGCGAGACGCGAGCATAATCATAATTCGGATTGACCGCCAGAGCGATGTTGGACGGAAGCGTCCAAGGAGTCGTCGTCCAAACGAGGAAGTATTCGTCGGCATCCTTGCGCTTAAACTTGACATAGACCGAAGTCGTCTTGATCTCCTGATATCCGAGAGCCACTTCATGGGAAGCCAGACCGGTTCCACAGCGCGGACAATAAGGGCTGACTTTGTACCCTTCGTACATAAAGCCCTTGTGATAGAACTCACTGAGGAGCCACCAGACGGATTCGATGTAGTCGGTATCCAGAGTGACATACGGATGATCGAGATCAACCATATAAGCCATCTTGCTGGTCATCTCCCTCCAGAGGTCCTTGTATTCCCAGACCGATTCTCGACAGAGCCGGTTGAATTTTTCGATGCCGAATTCTTCGATCTGCTGCTTGTTTTTGAAGCCAAGCTTTTTTTCGACCTCGAGTTCGACCGGGAGTCCGTGGGTGTCCCATCCGGCTTTGCGGCGAATTTGGTAGCCCTTCATCGTCTTGTATCGGAGAACGGAATCCTTGAGAGCTCTGGAAATGACATGGTGAATTCCGGGTTTTCCATTGGCAGTCGGCGGCCCTTCATAGAATACATATTTGGGGCCACCTTCGCGGTGTTCGTAAATCCGCTTCTGCAGATCGCGTTCTTCCCAATACTTGCCGGTCTGCTTCTCCGGAGAATTCTTTTCCAGTTCTAGGTACATATTCCCTCCGACGTCAAATTCAATCCATTGCAAGCGATCACAGTCTCGCGACGAAGCTGGAAACCGTCGTCAAGAGCAGCATCGCTACCATTGCACTAAAATCAAACATGGTACCACCCAAGCCGATTCGTCTCAAAAAATGACGAATCGGAGCCAAGAGCGGCTCCGTAAACATCAACAGCAACCGCGTCAACGGGTGCCGGTCGTCGCGCACGACCCATGACAGCAATGCCCGAATCAAGATCAAAGTATTCAGAACAAAGATGGAATAGATCAGTGCTGCTTTTATCAGTTCTTTATCGATGGTATCACATTCCTTCCAAAATCTTTGCGCCAAAAGGAGCTACATCAATCGCAGTTCCAAGCGGCTGAGCACTCCTTATCGCGAACCGTAGTCGTTGGTATACTCGTACCCGCCGGCTTCGTCTCCATCGTACTCCTTGCGCGGTGCCGGTCCGGTCACTCGACGAATCACGACGATGTCCGAAACGGAATTTTCCATCGGTGCGAGTAAGAGCACGGAATCGCGAACGATGTGCACGGAATAATTGATGGTCGAGCAGGCACCGATCAGAAATGACTCGACGATCAATGCGTTCTCGTCATCGAGGAGTCCCATGTCGACGATGACGTCGGAACGCGTCTTGAGTCGCTCCGTAATCTCCAACATCGTGTCTTGGAGCTCTTTCGCATCGAAGTCGACCGGAAGCTGGAAATCCAAGTCATACCGGAACGTCTCCTTGCCTGTATTGGAATAAAGTGTTGCGCCGTTTCCCAAATCCTGTTGAATCATACCGGCTCTGTTCTCCTCTCTCGAATAGTCGTCGTAGCGATCCATCCCGCTGGTGAATTCTTCCACTTGCGGAGCGCGAGGGCTGTCGTAAAGCGTGGACGCGATCGATTGTCCTCGGTTCTCGCTGCCGTAGATCTCATCCACCGTGTCGTCGTAATCATCCGTCGGAGTCATCAGAAAACCCTTGAGTAACTTGACGCCTTTTTTCCATAAACCCTTTTCTTCTTGCTCTCTCATGCCATCCGTCTCCCAAATATACTCGATCCGACGCGGATCATGGTAGCTCCTTCTTCGATCGCGATTTCAAAATCTCCCGACATTCCCATCGACAAGACATCGAAATCCGATTCGTGACCGACACGGTATCGGTCAAACAAACATTTCATCTTACGAAAGTCCTCGCGCAGCACCACGGCATCGTCCGTATACAGAGCGATATTCATCAAACCTCGTAATCTCAGGTGTTTGAGACCGCGAATGTGATGAATCAGCGCGTCAAGTTCCTCGAGGGAAATGCCCCCCTTTTGCTCTTCGCCAGCCACGTTGACCTGCACCAGAATCTCCTGTGTCGCATCCAATTTTGCGGCGCGACGCTCGATCTCATCGGCGAGTCGCATCGAATCGACCGAGTGGATCAGCCCAATCTGACCGACGAGATACTTCACTTTGTTGGTTTGAAGCTGTCCGATCAGATGCCAGCGAACATCCTGTGGAATGGCATCCTTCTTGCGCAACCATTCCTGAACACGATTCTCGCCGAGGTCCCGAGCTCCTTCCCGAACCGCCTGTAAGATGATATCGGGCTCATAAGTCTTGGTCACCGCGATCAGAGTGATCTCCTCCGCACGACGCCCCGCCCTCTCGCAAGCCTCGTGGATGCGATGGCGAACGGCCTCTAAGTTACGAGCGATCTCCGTCATTCTACACGCTCTCCTATCGAATGCTTGGTCGGACGCCTGATGATCTCCTGTCCGATTTCAATGGTTGAAACCTCACCCAGCTTCGCATCAAAGAAACGCCCATGCTGTATTATAGCACTTTCCGCGCCAAATTTTAACACTTTAATCGGAACAAATTCGATCACGCGCTCGGCATTGACACGGTATACACCGTCGACACCGTTGGATTGAAGGATCGCTTCGTTGGGAACCAACACGCCCCGATATCCATTGACTTCCAATCGACAGCGCGTCGTCCGAATGTCTTGATAACCGCGGAACGGGGCATGCAGACGAAGCAATACGACCCCATACTCTCCCTGCACATTGACTTCCTGTATATTGGCTTCGAGCACCTTCCTCCCGATGGTGACCGAAACGGAGTCGACATAGCGATAGGTTTCCAATTCTTCGCGAGAGACCTGCAAAAGCAAGTGATATTGGGAACTGTCGACAAGGCGGAAAAGACGTTCTCCGCTGCGCGCGTAATCCCGCCTCAG
>JAUMWO010000141.1 GCA_030529605.1 Bacillota bacterium
CGAGGAGCAGGGTGTCCGACTCATCGGACCAAATTGTCCCGGCATCTTGACCACCGAAGGTCAAACGCATGGCACAAAGCTCGGCATTATGCCGGCGTCCATCTTTGCGCCGGGCAAGATCGGTGTCGTATCTCGCTCGGGGACCTTGACCTACGAAGCGGTCGATGCGATCTGCAAAGGCGGGCTCGGCATCTCGACCGCCGTCGGAATCGGCGGCGACCCGGTCATCGGCACCAATTTTACCGAAGCGCTCTACGCATTCGAGCATGACCCGCACACCGAGGCCGTCGTGATGCTTGGTGAAATCGGAGGCACTGCGGAGCAGGAAGCCGCCGATTTCATCGCAGAGCATATGACCAAACCGGTCGTCGCGTTTATCAGCGGCAAAACCGCGCCGAAAGGAAAGCGGATGGGACATGCCGGCGCCATCGTCTCCGGACGGGGAGCCGACGCCGCTCAAAAAGAGGCCTATCTGCACTCCAAAGGCATCAAAGTCACATCGCGACTCGCGGAAATCCCTGCCGCGCTCGCCGAAGTGACCCCAACTCGTTAAGAACTACCCACCCGTAGTTTCTTATATCCCACCCATCCCACTCTCTTCTTTCGACCAATATCCCATTTAGACGGGGTGGGTGGTTCCCCCAAAACAAAATCCGCCGGCACCTAGCCGGCGGATTTTTTTAAATAATCCTCGATCTGCTCCCGCAATCGACGAAGCAGCTCTTCTCCTCCCGCTTTTTGAAACGCTTCCTTCATGGTCGCCAGATCCTCATCCGTCGCAAGTCCTCGACGGTACCGTTCCAGCAAGGGACTCGCTTCGCCCGGTCGAACGCCGAGTATTTTCCAGAAGGATCCAAGGATTCGATCGATTTCCGGATCTTGCCCGGCGACGAATCCGTCGATCGGATCTCCGTCCGATCCGTCATACCGACCGTTAACGACACCGGCGCGATGCTCCGGATGGAGTCGCTCCATATCGGCGGATAACCACTCATTGTAATACCGCCTCGCACCTCGAAATGCATTGTCCGACTCGAACACTCGGACACACTCCGGATCAGTGTAAAGCAAACGCAAGAAGTCAAGCGCTTCTTCCGCGTGCCGGGAGCTCGTAGCGATCCCGCTCTCCAGCGAGAGATAATTCCTGGAATCTACCGCGATCGAGTAGGGCGAAAAATAACAAAGCTTCTCTCCGAATTGGGCTCGGTACCAGCCGTTTTCCATCGGCTCCACCTCCTCCGCATTCGAAAGCATCCCGAAGATGACCGCCGGCGAATCGCCTCCATCCGAAACCTCCCAACCGCGTGCTCGAATCGATTCAAGTCCATCTTGGATCCGTCGGTATTCGTCCGTGTCCGGAATCCATACCACTTCGCCGTCCGCACGAACCGCAACGACATCGCCTAGCCCGGAGTGAAACAGACGACTCGAGGCGATCGAAAATTGATTCTGAAACATACCTCGATTGTAAGTATCTTGAAATTTCTGCAGTCGTTCCACCCTTTCCCATGGGACGACGGGTGCCTCACCGACAATATTCTCTCCTGCGATCTGCTCCGTCCAAAAGAATCCGACCGGTCCACCGATGGTGAAGTTGCCCAATCCGTAGCACTTACCGTCATAGAGCGTCGATCGATCGATCGCTTCCGCGACATCCAGTTCGCGTACCATCCCTTCTCGAATCAAACGATCCGTCGCGACAAAGTCGGATGAAAAATCCACGATACCGGCACGGCTTTGATCCAAAAAATGATTGAATTCGACACTTTTGAATCCGAAATGAACGATGTCGACATCTCCTTTCGCAAGCCGGTTTTTGAGAAAATTCCAATACTGCTCCCCGATGCCGACTCCATCCTTTTTGGTCGAGTCATCGAACTCCAAGCGCACACGGTACGACTTCCCACGCTCGGCTAGGTATTGATTCACGCCGTCGACACGGAGCGAATGCCCTGAAATCGTAGGCACTGCCCAGACCAGCTCGACGATACCGTCCGGCAATGCGGGAGCTTCCGTCGTCGATTCCCCATAGGAAATCCGGTTCGCCGCGCCTTTCGCTCGCGCTTCGCTTACATCCTGCTCCACCTGTTCTCGTACCGCATCCGAAAATCGACATCCGAACAGCGCAATCAAGAGTAGCGCGGACAAGCAACCGATCAGAACCCCCCGAGACGATTTAAGCAAACTGAGCCTCCTTTGCGGCGATCTCGTCGTGGAAGATCGCTCGATATCGCTCTTCCGCCCCGATCTGTCGACGCTTGATCTCACGGAACTGGATGTCATACCGTCTCATCTCGTCGATGACACGCTGAATCTCGTCCGATTCGAACACGATGTCGGAACCGTCGAAATAAACATTCTCGGCACCGTCAAAAATCTCGTGTGCTTTGTGGATCGAATCCTCCGCGAGCACAAATCGATATTGCGCCACCCGGTAGACCGAAATGTCCTCTTCGATGATTTGTCCCTTGCTCAGAAAAAGGATGTCCGAGGTCATAAAGTCGATCTCGGCGAGTGTATGACTCGACAGCAAAATCGAAGTTCCTTCA
This sequence comes from Bacillota bacterium, assembly GCA_030529605.1. GTDB lineage: Bacteria > Bacillota > Clostridia > Peptostreptococcales > Acidaminobacteraceae > JAUMWO01. The sequence continues at coordinate 2,550 of JAUMWO010000141.1, forward strand.
TCCGCCAGCTCCTTGAGCAACCGTCTCGTCAAAATCACGCTGGTCGGATCCAGTCCGTTGAGTGGCTCATCCAACAACATCAACCGTGGCTGATTCATGATCGCCATCGCAAGCAACAGATGCTGCTTCATCCCGAGAGAATACGAACCGGTGCGCTTCCCCACATAGGAGCGTATCCCGAGCCGATCGCAAACCTCATCGATCCTCTTCTTTGGGAGGTTCTGTGCGTGCGCGATAAACTGAAGGTGGTCCATACCCGTCATATAGTCGTACAGAACGGTATTGTCCTTGAGAAACGACAGACGCCGAAAAATCTCCGGATCGGTATTCGGCAATCCGTCAATTTTCACTGTCCCGGCATCGCATCGAAGCAGGTTGACGATCACCGAAAACAGCGTGGTTTTTCCACTTCCGTTCGGGCCGATCAACGCCCGAATCCCCGGTCGCTCGATCTCAAAAGAAACTCCTTTCAGGACCTGGTGCTTCCCATAGGCTTTGTAAACATTGTCTACGCTCAGGATCTCCATGCACCATCACTCCCTTCCCAACATCGGAGTCGTCTCCGTTTCTGCCGGCAAATCCGTGAGGAATAGACGACCGCTGTATTTCACATAATATTTCAGGTTCTCTTCCTTCGGTTTCTCTCCTTGTACCGGCTTGAGATCTCCACGGTAAATTCGCCCGTTGAACCGATAGGTGATCTCTTTTGGGTTTTCGATTATATCCGCCTCTTTCAATTGAAACGGGTGATCCATCTCAACCCAAAGAATCTCGGCAACCGCTTGATCGCTCGGCTTCCGATCGATCTCCTGATAGACGATTGTCGCCTGCCCGGGCGCATATGCCGAAAAGCTCTTGTGTTCCATCGAAAGTTCGTAAAACTTCCCATTTTCTTCTACCACCCGTCCCAATCCCTTAGGAGCAACATCGTTCGACTCCAAGGAAACGCGATATTCCGTCCCCAGACTGGATGGAGATGTCGTCGACTGCGCCTCCGTCGTAGGAGCCGAAGATTGACCCGAAGACGCTTCCGGACGGTCGATGGGAGGGGCGGTCGTGACATCTCTGCCGGCCCACCAGTAAACGCCTGCCAGGAGAACAAGTGCGAGCACTGCGATTCCGATTGTCATCTTGTTTTTCATGATCGAACCTCCATTTGTTCGGAAATTTGAGTTCCGAATATCAGCAATACCAAAGTCCACACTGCGAGTACCGCCATCCCCAGCTCGACTGAGAGCC
>JAUMWO010000142.1:0-1293 GCA_030529605.1 Bacillota bacterium
AAGGAACCGGGGCAGAGGCTCCGGTTCTGTTTTGCATTTCCGGATCTTTATGAGATCGGGATGAGCCATCTCGGTCTGCATTTGATGTATCAGCTGTTGAATGAACGCGATGATGTGTTCTGTGAGCGTTGTTTTATGCCGTGGAGCGATTTTCGCCGTCAATTGATCGATCATGCGATCGATCTGCACACGCTGGAAACAAAGACTTCGCTGCGGGAGATGGATTTTATCGGCTTTACACTGCAGTATGAGCTTTCGTTTACCAATATTTTGGAGATGCTTCGCTTAGCGCATATCCCGCTTTTTGCCGAGGAACGCAAAAACGGTAATTTCCCGCTGATCGTGGCGGGAGGACCTTGCGTCTACAATCCGGAGCCGATCGCCGATTTTATTGATGTGTTCTTTATCGGAGAGTCGGAGGAATTGGCGCCGGAATTTTTGGATCTGGCAAGGCAGTACCGACTGGACGACCCGACGGAGAAGGAAGCCTTTTTGATCGCAGCATCCAAGCTCGAAGGGATCTATGTCCCGCGCTTTTATCGCCCGATTTACAATGAATTTGGGGATCTGACCGGTTATCACAAAGAGGGAGATCCGGAGGGAACACCGGCGCCGAAGATCCGCAAGCGGATCGTGAAGGATGTCGATGCATGTTTTCAGCTCACCGAGCCCATTGTTCCATTCTCCGACATCGTGCATGATCGCGCCGTCGCCGAAATTTTTCGTGGCTGTACCAGGGGTTGTCGCTTTTGCCAAGCCGGCATGATTTATCGGCCGATCCGGGAGAAAAGTGTCGATACCGTGATGGCCAACATCGATGCGCTGATCACGGCGTCAGGATACGACGAAGTTTCTCTTTCCAGTTTGTCGACTCTCGACTACTCCAGGATTGAGGAGTTGGTGAGTCGACTCGCTGAAACATACGGATCCTCACGAACATCGATCTCTTTGCCTTCGCTTCGCATGGATGCTGCGGCTGAGGATATGTCGATCCGCGTGTTGAATAAATTGCAAGCGGTACGTAAAAGCGGTTTAACCTTTGCTCCGGAGGCGGGAACGCAGCGCCTTCGCGATGTGATCAACAAAAATGTGACGGAGCGCGACATCGAAGAGACCTTTCGGAAGATCTTTGCGCTCGGTTGGTTCCGCGTCAAATTGTATTTTATGATCGGGCTACCGACAGAGACTGAGCTCGATCTCAAGGGAATCGAAGAGATCGGCAATTTGGCGGTCTATCTGTTCAAACAAGTGAAACCGGAACAGATGAAAAAGCTTGCGGAAGTGACGATTTCG
>JAUMWO010000142.1:1303-3777 GCA_030529605.1 Bacillota bacterium
CATGCTTTGTACCGAAACCCTTTACTCCGTTCCAATGGATGGGGCAGGAGACGATCGAACGCTTCCGCGAAAAAATTGAATATCTCCGTGGCAAGATTCTCAACAAAAGGGTGACATTTCAATACCATGATCCAAAGACCAGTTCGCTGGAGGGTGTCTTTGCCCGCGGGGATCGACGACTTTCGAAAGTCCTGGCCGCAGCGGTGGAACGCGGAATCTTTATGGACGGATGGCAAGAATTCTTCGACTACGAAAAGTGGATGCGAGTCTTTGCGGACTGCGGAGTCGATCCGAGTTACTACAATGAACGCGAGCGTCGTTTCGACGAATTTCTGCCTTGGGACATCCTCGATCCGGGAGTCGACAAAGCGTTCCTGCTCCGCGAGTACGAGCGTGCCGTTCGCGAACAGACGACGGACGATTGCCGCGGCGCCTGCATCCGCTGTGGGATCATGTCGGAGATTATGACGGAGGGCTGTCCATGTTTACGATGAGATTTCGATATTCCAAGACGGAGCTCGGGATCTATCTCGGTCATCTCGAGGTCATGAAGGTATTCGAGCGCGCCTTTCGTCGAGCCGGACTACCGATCCGCTATACGGAGGGATTCAATCCGACGGTTCGTTTGAGCTTTGCTGCCCCTTTGTCGGTCGGTTGTTCCAGCGAATACGAAATTGCCGAGATCGTCTTGAATGAGGAAGTCGCGCCAGAACGCTTTCTATCACTGCAACTCCCGGCGGGGTTTCGGATCCTGGAAGCGCGATCGGTGGATTCCAAGCAGTCGTTGATGGCGCGTCTTGCGACAGCGACCTATTCCTTTCGTTTGAGTGAACTTATTTTCCCTCCTTCGAGTGAAGCGGATATGGATGCGGCAAATCGACTCGCTGCATTTGCTGATCAAAGCGACTTTCCATGGGAAAAAAAGACGAAATCGGGTATTCGCACTCTCAACATGATGGAGTACATCCATAGTTTGACGAGCGACGGTGAGACTGCCGTCGCCGTGCTTCGAGCCGGCAACCTCGGAGCGCTCAATCCGGATGTGCTGGTCAAAGCGATCTTCGGTGCCGATGTGAGGGCGACGATTCATCGCCTCGTTTTGCAGGACGAAGCGGGAATCGGTCTGTTCGAAGGAGACTGATATGTTGGAGCTTTACCTCAATCGATGCCCGCTCGCGGATTTGGTCGCCGTCATCGATTCTGCCACCGGTGAACCGCATGGTCTCGAAGTGATCGATCGCACAGAACGACTTCCCGTCGGTAGCCGCCACGATGCGGTTTTGATGCAGACGGCGAGTCACCTCGGTGGCTATTTTTTAAAGTTGAGCGATGGAACTCCCGTGTTCGCTCCGCTAAAATTCCTGCCGGGGGAACATCGGATGGGCGATCGCTTGTCTGTGATCGTACGGAAGCCGGAGCGTCAGGGAAAGCGCGCGACCGTGAGCCTCGCGGATCCGCCGTCTGCCTCCGACAACGCTTCGGATGCCGACGCGACGCTGCGAAAATGCCTCCAAGACTTAGTCGCCCGGCATCGTCCGAAACGCGTTCACATCGAAGAACGCGATCAGCAGCGCCTGTTCTCTCCGGAAATTCGAGAATCCCTTCATTTCGAGATATCGCGCGGACTTTCGGTCGATTGGAATCGTTTCCTCGCCCGGCGCAAAGGACGGGATCTCGAGATCGTGGTGGACGAAACCGAAGCGTTTGCCGTAATCGATGTCAATTCTTCTTCTTTGCATACCGGTGCATTTGCGGTGAATCAAAAGGCAGCGGAATTGGCGCTGCGTGAGATTTTGCTCACAAAAATTCGCGGGGTGATCCTGATCGATTTCATCGACATGGAAGACGGGATCCGGGAAGTCTTTTTGGAGGAAATCAAACACGGCGGTTTCAATCGCAAGAATGAAATCAAGGTCCACGGCTTCACATCGCTCGGCATCCTCGAGATTGCGAGACCAAAATCGGAGCGTTCCTTGCGTGAAACGCTGAGGACGAACGATTTGTATTCCGCGATCCGTTGCTACTACGAACTCTGCGCACGCTGTGCGGATCGATGCGCAACGAAAGAAAAGCTCCGCTTGTCATTGAACGAAGACATCTATAAACTGTACTTAGACTACGGTATCATTAACGCATTCCATCTGCAGGTCAATTTTATGATCGCCCCGGCCGACTCGAGTTATCGATTCGAAATGGATTGATGGTGTTGCAGTGCATACGAAGGAGAGGGAATGAAGGACGGATTTCAATGGCAAAGCCCCGGTGTGGCGATTTCCGATCGAAAGCGAATTTGTGACGCGATCTTCGATCGCATCTCACGTCGCAGCTACGACGGTGTCCCGCTGACGAACGAGGAGCAAGAGAAGCTGCAACCCCATTTGGACTCGGCATCCTCCGCGTCCGGTCTCCGTTTTTCGGTTTTAATCGACGGAGGGAGAGCTTTCGATTCGATGCGAAAGACCTACGGGATGTTT
>JAUMWO010000143.1 GCA_030529605.1 Bacillota bacterium
TGACTCAAGCTTGCGGTTCAACGCCTCCTCCGCACTGCCGTAGCGCCGAACGAGGCGATCAAAGACGGGCTCGTCGACGTCGGGATAGAGGTCATCGACTTGCTCGGGCGTAAATCCGCCGATCACATGCGTGACGAGGCGGTTCATGCATTCACGGCTCACATAGTCGGCCATTTCTATGATTTCCGCGGCGGTGAAGTGCATCCCGGCATCCATCGCTTTGTTGGCGAGCCGCGTAGCCGCCTTCTCGTCTAGGAACTCCGTCACGATTTCCGCCACCTGTTTGTGGCTGCCGAGTGTCCTTAGATCCGACAGGCGCCGGATCTGAGTGCTCTCCGACCAATCGAAAAACTTCGCGTAGTATTCTTCCCAAGTCATCGCTTCCTCCCGGGTTGCCATCGTTTGCTGAATGAACTCCAAAGCACACCGTTCACGGCACCTCATCATCATTCTCCGCTATCTCCCGGTTCTTGTCAAACGGGCGTGTCTCGCAGGGTCAGAACAAATTCGGCGCCACCGCGCGCATTGGCCATACGAAGCGCGCCGGCATGCAGCTCCGCCACGCGGCGCACAAAGGCGAGTCCGATGCCGAAATGCGAGTCGTCCGCCGTCCGCCCTTTGCTCGAGCGGTAAAAGAGTCGGTCGGCGTACTCCAAGAGCTCAGGCGAAAGATGGGAGCCGGCATTCCACACGGAAAGAGACAATTCCGAACCGGCAGAGGAGATCGTAACTTCGATGGTCGTTGTGTTCGGGTCTTGGCCCCCCGGTCCATGCTCCAGCGCATTGTGCACCAGGTTGGACACCGCCCGCAGCAAGTAATCGAGGTGGAGTCGCACGCGACGCTCCGGAGCGGAAGAGTCCGTCCGATCGACAAAATACACCACGGACTTGTCCTTGACCAGCCGCAGCACCTCTTCTTCGACCGCCTCCACGACATCGCTCAGGGAATAGGCCTGGTGCTCTTCCTGTGCATAATAGGTCTTGGAATAGCGGATCAGCGCATTGAAGTATTCGTTGAGACGTTTGGACGAAGCCACGATGTCCAGCAAGAACGGTCGTTGCTCCGCAAGGATCGGTGTTTCTGCGAGGAGTTCCGCATTGCCCAATATCACGGTCAATGGCGTCTTTAGGTCATGCGACAGTGCCGACACCTGAAACACAAGGTCTTCTTTTTGCTTTCGCTCCGCTTCGATCATCCCTCGGATGCGTTGCTGCATCGCCCCGATGCGCTCGTTGGTCTCCGCCAGCTCGTACAAGGTCAGCCGCTCCGTACTCGGCTGCGTCTCCAGCCACAGACTGTGGTGATACACGATTTCCATCTCGCGACGCAGGAGCCCGAGCATTTTGCGCATGTTGAGCGTGACGATCCCGATCAGCGCGACGCAAAGATACATCCAGGAAAATACATTAAAAAATACCGCGCCCGGCGCCCCCGTCTCGTGCGTGGCTAAACCGATCACCTTGCCCGACACCGACACCAGGGGACGGAAGTACAGCAGCAATACGGCCAGGAAAAATTGCATCGCGATGCGGATGCATGTCCTATATATCAATTGACGGAATCGGATGGTATGTTCCATCGGTAACCTCCTCCTCTCACCGTTTCGATCGGATTTTGCCCTTCGGCACGCAACTTATTTCTCAGCTGGTAGATATACTCCGCGATCGACCGAAACTGGGTATCCGACGCCTGCGGATACACGCGCTCATAAAGCCGTTCCACCGAAATCACCTGCTGCGGGTGACTCGCCAGATGCCAAAGGATGGCGAACTCACGCTTGGTCAGCCGGATCTCCCGCCCTTGTACCAAGACCGCCTGTAGATCCGGACGAATCGACAGATCGCCAAATTCCAGTGCATTGCGATGTCCACGCCTTCGCTCCTCCCGACGCAGATGCATCTCCACCCGCGCGGTGAGCTCCTGCATTGAAAAAGGCTTGGTGATGTAATCATCGGCCCCGGAGCGAATTCCTTCCACGAGATCCTCATCCAGATCTTTGGCCGTGATCAGCAGGATGGGAACGTCGATCTCCGCCCGGATCATCCGGCAGATTTCCAGGCCGTCCAGCGGCATCATCACATCCAGCAAAATCAAATCAAAGCCGATGAAATCGCATAGGTTGACCTCATCGACTCTGCTGCGCACGACCACATCAAAACCCGAGCGGCGCAATATATTTTGTATCAATCGTAAAATCTGCACATCATCGTCGATCACCAGAATCCGATACGACATGCTTCCCTTCCTTTCGTTGCTTTCGTTGCTTTCGTTCCGGACAAAGTGCCTCTGCTACACAACGCTGAGCTTTTGCAACGCCTTGCACATCTCATCGCACGGCTGCTTGGCGAAAACGGAGGACAGCCGCCACCCAAACACCGAGCAACCAGCCCGACTGAACCAGCAGCCCCGCTCCCACCGGCAGATAGCCGGGAACCGTCTCCGTCCAAAACACATTCATCACCGCCAGCACCGGAAACAGCCGAAAGCACGCACCAAATTGTAGCAGGAGCTGCCCCAGTCCCAGTATCAAGGATACCACAACCGAAAGCGAAGCAGTCATCGATCCGGTGAGCACGATCAGCCCCGCGGCGATTCCACTCAGCTGAAACGCCGAAAGATACGCCGGCGCCAACCCGGCGATCCAAGACAGCACCAGCTCGGGAGTCAGCGCCACGTCAAAATGAAGAGCGACGACCGCCAACGCGAGTCCCGTGTAAATCATCGCGCACAGCATTTGAAACAGCAACAGGCACAGCGCTTTCACCAGCAAGAACCTCACGCGATGCGGCACAGCGATCAAGCTCGTCCGGAGACTCCGTCCGCCAAACTCCCGGCCGAAATACAGGGCGGCGATCAAAACAAAGCCGACCTGCCCGAGATAAACGCTCTGCAGCAGTTGATCGGCAATCCCCGCTGCATCAAGCTCCCGCACCGGTTCGTTGAGCACAAGCACCATCGCCGGGAGGAAGAGGCCAAGCGCGACGGTCGTAAGCACGATCCACCGATGGTACCGAATCTTTCGCCATTCGGCATCGCCCTGTCGCAGCCATGTCGTCATACGCTCCTCCCTTCGCTCAAGCGAAACCTGAGATATGCCATGACTCCCAGGACGACAATCCAAGCCGTCAGCACCAGTACATGGTCCCAAGGAGAACCTGGCAGGGACTGTGCCGACGTCGGTACGAGTGCGTTTCCCGCCGCGACGGGCAGCAGACGTGCAATCGGAAAACGTTCCGCCAAGAATGAGCTGCCGTTGTATACCTGCGGAATCAAGAACAACAGCGGCACCACTGCCGTGCGGAATAATAATCCCATCGCGAACGCGAGCGTCGTGAGCCCGGTCCAAGCGATGGATGTGAAAAGCATTCCCTTCCATGCCCATGGCGTCAGCACGAACAAAGGGAGCCCCGCTTCCCCGAGGGCGATGTGCGTGACGTGGATGCTCACGACGATGGACACAAAGGAGATCGCCCAAGCGCCCACCAGTAACACCGTCAACTTGGAAGCAAAGACCAATCCCTTGCGCTGAACGGAAAGGAGCGTCGTCCGCAATGTGTTCGTCTTGAATTCGCTCGCCCCGAACACCGCACCTAACACGATCATGGGCAAAATTCCCATCAAGGTCGCATCAAATCCGATCCGTTCTACCGGAGGAACCGCCTCGATCAAGAGGGCGTAGGTCTCGGGAGTCGCATCCAAACCGATCGCCAGCAGTTGCTTGGCAGCAATGTATGCAAGGCCGGCCTGCAACAGCACGACGATGGCGACGACGATC
>JAUMWO010000144.1 GCA_030529605.1 Bacillota bacterium
TTCTTGCCGACCGATTCCATCCCTGCCGGGTTGAGGAATTTGTTCAGCGAAAACTGACCGATCTCCTCATAGGTTTCTACCCCGGCACGCTTGACGCTGATCTTTCCGGCGAAGTCGACTTTGATATCGACGACATTTTCCCCGAACTCGATGTTGCCGTCGAGCCCTTGCACATAGAAGCCTTCGGAGGTCACGAGCGTCGTGCCGTTTTCACCGGTCGAGATCTTGAACGATCCGTCGCGGGTATAGCGCGTGTTGCCGTTGATGTCGATCACTTTGAAGAAATGATCGCCGCTGATCGCAAAGTCGGTCCGGTTCTCGGTCTGCTGGAGATTGCCCTGCGTCGAGCTGCGAAGCGTCGCGCCCGCCATCACGCCATGTCCGATCTCCATCGGCACCGGCCGTCCCTCGTCGACCACGCGATCGGAGGAGGTCATGCGCTCATACATGATGTCTTTAAATTCGACCCGGCGGCTTTTAAACCCGAAGGTCTGCACATTGGCGAGGTTGTTGGAAACCGTGTCGATCTTAAGCTGCAGATTCTTCATGCCGGAAGCGGCGGACCACATCGCTTTCATACTGTTCTCCTATTCTTGGTACGGATTCTTGGTTCGAGTTATAGTTTGCCCAGTTCATTGACCGATCGCCCGAGCATTTCGTCGATCGTGGTTACGGCCTTTTGACTGCTTTCATAGGTGCGGTTGAGTTCGATCATCGAGACCATCTCGCGGATGGAATCGACATTGGAGCGTTCGATATGCCCTTGAATCACCTCGCCTTCAAAGGCGACGCGCTCGCCGACCGGATCGGGTCGCTGTTCGAAGTAGACGCTCCCGACCTTGAACAGATCGGATTTGTTGGTGAAGCGGACGAGCTGCAGACGATCGACGGCCTCCCCATTTTGGATGATTTCGCCGAAGGCATTGATGGCAAAATCCGGGGATTCAAGTACCACATCGCCGTTTAGCCCTTGCAGCACGCTGCCGTCCAGAGTAACCAGTCGTTGGCTTCGGTCGAGCGTCATCGCGCCGTAGCGCGTCAGGAATTCTTTTCCGGTCGCTTCATGCTTCACTACGAAGAAACCGTCGCCTTGCAACGCAAAATCCGTCTTGTTGTCCGTGCGGATGATCGTTCCCTGCTCAAAGTCCGTGCGAAGCGTATGTGTTTTGACACCGGCGCTCATCGTTCCGATCGCGGTCGGATGCACCGGTGAGAGCAGTTCAAAGCTCTGTCCTCCCGCAGTGAGCACCCCGTCATCGCTGATGCTGAGCTCGGTATCCGGATCCTGAAGGCGGATGCGCTCTCCCTTGGACAGCACATGATTGCCGCGCCTCGGATCGATGTCGCCATTGTGCAGGCGATACGGCGTGAGCAGATACCCGTCCGCGATGCGAAAGCGCATTTCCTTTCCGTAGTGGATGCCGTCCTCGGTCTCCACCGTAAAGTATCCGTTCTTCGCTTGGGCGATGTATTCCTCTCCCTCGCGGCGGAGGACGGCTCCTCCGGTGCCGGATTCGTAAGGAAGGTTGGTACCGTTGATCCGGGTCTGAATTCTTGCATTGAACGACTCAAAGTCGATGACTTCCTTTTTAAACCCTGTCGTTTCAAGGTTTGCAAGGTTGTTCGAAATCACCTCGAGCTTTTTTTGATTGGCGGTAAGATTACTCGCCGAGATATACAGTCCCTTTAGCATCCGATTCCTCCGAACGAGTTATCGGCATGAAGCGCGGTCAACTTTAGTGTTTTTCAAGAAATTTACTCAAGTTTTGATCGCCCGCGAAGCTTGACTTTTCAATACGAAAAACCGATAATCGGTAGCGAGGAGGAACTATGTTTGGGCGTTTTACCATTTACATTGACATCGTGACGTCGCAGTCGCTGTTCGAACCGATTCTTCGAATGGTGGACCGCCGCGTGCACGCATTCTTACCGATCACGAATGTCAGTGAGTCGCTTGAACTGCCTCATTTTAAATACGATTTGATCATCGTGGAATACGCGCGGCTCAATGCCGATCCGAACGCGCTCCAGCTGCTTCGCAATTCCTATCAAAACATCATCGTCATCGGCATCCCGCGCGACCCGGAGATCGTGCGGACGTTGATCGCCGCGGGGATCATCCACTACCTGTACGAGGATTTTTTGACCATCGAGCTGGAGCACCTCTTTATTACGGTGACCGAACTCGAGAACACCAAGCGTATCAATGAGCTCTACAATTCCCTCTTTATGTTTGCGCAAAACACCATCGTCGTCGCCGACCGCAAGGGGAATGTGCAATACGCCAATCCGTTCTACGAACAGATTTCCAAGTATAAGACCAGCGAACTCTCCCATCTGACCAGCGATGTGACGACATCGGGAGAGCATGACCGCGAGTTCTACATCGACCTGTGGGACTGCATTTCCAACGGCAAAACTTGGGAAGGCATCTTCATCAACCTCGACAAAGACGGCAACAAGTTCTACGAGGAAGCGACGATCTCACCGCTCTACAATACGCATGGAAACATCGAAAAATACATCAAAATCGGCAAAAACATCACGCGCGAACGCCTGCTCCTCGAAGAACTCGCGAAAGAGATCAAGCTCGCGCGGCACATCCTCGACTCCTTCATGCCGAACGATTTCTCCGACCGCTTTGTGCGCTTCCGATACCGCAGCGAACCGTTCAACGAGATCGGTGGAGACTTTGTCACCTTTGAACATGCAGAGGAGGGCATCTATCACATCGCTTTGATCGACATCATGGGGCATGGAGCTTCCGCCGCCCTCTTCTCGATCGCGATTTCGCAGATGTTCACCGATTACATTCAGTATATGAAATTGGAGGATGCTCTCATCAAGATCAACCAGACTCTGCTGGCGATCAACTCGGAGGACTCCACGCTTTCCAAATACGTCACCGGCATCTTTGCACGCATCGACATCAAGACCAACACGCTTTCCGTGGTCAATGCCGGTCACCCGGATCTCGTCGTCTTTCACCGCGACAAGACCGTAACGGTCAAGCCGTCCAACAACATGATGCTTGGTGTCATTCATCAGTCTCGAATGGAAGTCGACACCTTCCCGCTTGATCAGATCGATCGTTTCGTGATGTTCACCGACGGCGTGTTTGACAACCTCGGTGTCGAACTTCCGGAGCTCGTGACCAATCTGCGCGAAGAAAACTGTGAAATGCCGAAGGTCGACGATATGTTTGACCGCATTCTCAAGCAAAAAGAAATCAAAGACGACGCCACTCTGTGCGTCGTCGAGATCTTGGAATAATTTTACAGGTCATCCTCGATGACACTGGATTTGGAATAAGCGGAAGGCTTGGCTTCAAAGAAGTCCGTCTTGATCGCATTGGGATCGGCGTACGCGGACACCCAGCTCATCGACTCCGGTTCATGCTCGTAGCCTTCGTAGATGATGTCGAATCCGAGCCCCCGACAACGCAGGTTCCCGAGGTATTTGAGATAATCCTCGATCATCCCCATCGTCAGTCCCTTGATGTTTTCTCCGATGACATAGCGCGCCCATTTGATCTCTTCTTCGACACCGCGCCGGATCATCGAACGGAAAATTTCGATGATTTCATCCGTGAAGAGCTCCGGCTCTTCTTTTTTCAGTTCGAGCAGGATGTTGCG
>JAUMWO010000145.1 GCA_030529605.1 Bacillota bacterium
GCGAACAGACAATACAAGACAAAAGGGATCAACAGAATGCGAAGCAGCGTCAACTTATTTGCTATGTTCATCATACTCTCCTACCAGATCGTATTCCATGCTGTCTTTGACCGAAACGACGATAAAATCACCGAAATCGAGCGGCTTCATCGATTTGACATAGACCTCGCCGTCGATCTCCGGGGCATCGAAACTCGAACGGCCGATATACAGATCTTCGTCTTCGATGTACTCCTCTATGACAACTTCGATCGACTCCCCAATCCAGCGCTCCATCTGTTCCTCGGAGATCATCATTTGCTTTTCCATCAATACGGATTGACGGAATTGCTTGATCTCTTCGTCGATCTGGTCGGGCATACGGTAGGCAGGGACCTCGGGGACATTGGAATAGGTGAAGGCACCGAGCCGATCAAACTTGGCCTGACCGATGAAATCGAGCAATTCCTCAAAATCCTGCTCCGTTTCACCGGGGAAGCCGACGATCACTGTGGTGCGAATGATCGAAGGCACCGGATACGCTCGAATTTGTCGAATCACGCGTTCGATGTCTTCTCGGGAAGTCTTGCGGTTCATCCGTTTGAGCACGGCATTCGAAGCATGCTGAATCGGGATGTCAAAATAATTTACAACCTTTGGAAGCTCCAGCATCGTCTGAATCAGATTCTCGTCGAGAAGATCCGGATACAGGTAATGGACCCGAATCCAGCGGATTCCTGCGACATCGTTGAGCTTCTTCAGCAATTCCCCCAATCGCGGTGCACCGTAAAGATCGATCCCATAGCGTGATGTATCCTGAGCGATCAAAATCAGCTCACGCACTCCGAGTTTTGCCAGATCTGCCGCCTCTTCGACCAGATCCTCCATGCGCCGCGAACGAAATTTTCCGCGAAGTTTCGGGATCATGCAGTATGTGCAGCGGTTGTCGCAACCTTCCGCGATCTTGAGATAGGCAAAATGCCGCGGGGTGGTCATAATGCGCGGCAAGCCTTCCGGAATGTCGATGTCCACGCTGTCCATCAGAATCCATTTGCGGGGGAAATGCCCCGGTTCGTATTCGACCAGTCCCGGGACAGCGGTCGGCTCCGTCAGTCCGATCATCACTTTGACAAAGTCGACGATTCGAAAGAAGCTTCCGGTCCCGACCACGCCGTCAACGGCAGGAAAATGATCAAAAATATGACCCGGTTGCAGCTGGGAAAGGCAACCGGTGATGATGAGATACTTCAAAATCCCGTCGGTCTTGAATGCGGAATACTCCTCGATCGCACGATAGGACTCTGTTTGCGCATCGTGAATAAAGGAACAGGTGTTGATGATTGCAATATCAGCGTCCTCAGGATACTCCGCAAGCTCAAATTCATCGTCCAGAAGACCCAGCATGGTCTCGGTGTCGACGAGATTCTTGGAGCAACCCAAGTTTTCGATGTAAATGTGAAACATTCTTACTCCTATTCAACCCGCTACAATTCATCGTGGTGGCGAGTCAAGATCTCACGCGGTTTGCTGCCCCTGCTCGGGCCGACGATTCCGCGCTCTTCCATCGAATCGATCAGTCGTGCCGCTCGATTGTAACCGATTCGGTACTTCCGCTGCAGCAGGCTCGCCGATGCCATGCCGCTTTCCAGCACGAATTGAATCGCTTCGTGAAGCAATTCGTCAACCTCTTCTTCCCCCGACTCCATCGAGACGGACTCTTCCAAAACGATCTCTTCCCCGTTACGTTCGATTTGCTGCGAAGAGGCGAATGCGACCATACGCTCCACCTCTTGGTCGGTCATAAAGGCGCCTTGCACCCGCTTCGGTTTCGGCGCGCTCGCCGGATAGTACAGCATATCCCCTTTCCCGAGTAGCTTCTCGGCACCTTGCATGTCGATGATGGTGCGCGAATCCACTTGCGAAGAAACGGCGAACGCGATCCGCGACGGAATGTTCGCCTTGATCAAGCCGGTGATTACGTCTACGGAAGGTCGTTGCGTCGCCACGATCAAGTGAATTCCGGCAGCACGCGCCTTCTGCGCAATGCGGCAGATCGAATCCTCGACCTGCTTCGGAGCCGCCATCATCAAATCGGCAAGCTCGTCGATGATGACGACGATTTGCGGCATCGGCTCGCCATGCATTTCTCCGTCGGGAACCTCCGCATTGCGCGCATCCTCGATCTTTTGATTGTAGCTCTTGATGTCCTTGACACGCGACTCGGAAAAGGCGGCATACCGCCGCTCCATCTCCTGCACTGCCCAATTGAGCGCGATGGAAGCCTTTTTGGGATCCGTTACGACCGGCATAATCAGATGCGGAATGCCGTTGTATCCCGACAATTCGACGATCTTCGGATCGATCATCAAAAACTGCACTTCGTCCGGCGCCGCATGGAACAAAATACTGGAGATGATGGTGTTGACGCAGACCGATTTACCGGATCCGGTCGCACCGGCGATCAACAAATGCGGCATCGAGGCGAGATCGCCGACGATCGGGTTGCCCGCGATGTCCTTGCCGAGCGCCATCGTCAGCTTGGATTTGGAGCTCTTAAACTCCGGCACATCGATGATCTCACGCAAACGCACCATCGAGGAGGTTTTGTTCGGCACTTCGATTCCGACCGCAGATTTGCCCGCGATCGGGGCAATCCGTACTTGCGATGCGGCGAGACTGAGCGCGATGTCATCCGCCAGTCCTTGCACTTTGGACATCTTGACGCCCGGACTCAGGACGACTTCAAACATCGTGATCGCCGGACCTCTCTTAAAGGACCGCACCTCCGCATCGACATGGAAACTGCGCAGAGTCGTCTCCAGTTTTTTGGCGATGGACTGTGTGTGTTCCTTGGTGTCCGCAGCATCTTCCTTGGGGAGTTCCAACAAATCAAGGCTCGGGAGACGATACTTTTTGGGTTTTTTTGTCTTCGCTTTGCTTGTGACCGCAGGTGTCACGCGCGTATCACGCAAAGCACCGATTCCGATCGACGGCTTGCCGGTATCGTCCGTTAGGATATCCGCGCGAATGACTTCCTCCTGCGATGTGCGCGGCGTGTGCGACATAGGATCGACGACATCGTCCGGAGCCTCTCCCATGGCTAGGTCGTCAAAATCTCGCGGCAAATGAAGGGTGGCAAAGGTCTCGTATATTTCGGATTCACGGGGTTCCACCTGCGGTGCGATTGCTTCGCTGTCTCGGGATACTCCCCCCCGACGCCGTCTCCCCGTGTATCCGCGTTCCGCATCGGGATTGAGGCGCTTGCGCCGTGGATCCGGAATCGACTCACGGCCGGGTTGCTCTTGCCGTGGCGGGCGGTTCGGCGGATACATCAGATGTGCCGTATCTCGCGATCGAATCTCCCGATCATGCGGCTCGGTGAAATCCCCGAACGAATTCTCCGGGAAACGATGCGCAACAGAATCCGACGCGAAATTGCGCTCCCACTCCGTTTGCTCGTCACGCCACATCTCGCGATGCGACTTTGGTGCCAACGGAAGGTCTTCTCCGGTCGCCAAAAACGCTTCCAGACGATCGATCAAATTGGGTTCGGAATCGTCCGGTCTTGATATGAC
>JAUMWO010000146.1 GCA_030529605.1 Bacillota bacterium
GATCGCGTCCAAAAAGGCCTCTCGGCATTCCATGACAAACTCGACCGGATGGTCGCATCCCCGGTGTTTTCTCTGGAGGATCATCCGCATCTCGAGGACGGGATCGCCTCTCACAGCTTTGATGCCGAAGGATATCCGACTTCGCGCAAATGGATGATTCGAGAAGGGAAGCTCTGCACCTTCCTACACAATCTCAAATCGGCGCACAAGGCGGGCGTCGAGTCGACCGGTAACGCGAGCAAGGGCGGTTACAAGGGAGCGATCGGCATTTCGCCGAGCAACCTCGTTTGCTCCGTCGGTGACAAAACTTATGAGGAATTGATCGCATCAGTCGGCGACGGCGTTATCATTACGGAAGTTGCGGGACTCCATTCCGGCGTCAACGAGATGTCGGGTGATTTCTCCCTGATGGCGGAAGGCTTCCGCATCCGCGACGGCAAGCAGGCGGAGGCGATGCGACAAGTTACGGTCAGCGGCAATTTCTTCGAGTTGCTCCAAGAGATCGAAGAAATGGGGGCGGATCGTCGTAACCCGTTGCAGTCGAGCATGTACACGCCATCCGTAGTCGTGAGACAACTCTCGATTTCCGGTGAATAAAGGAATCGGGTGAATCCATGAACCATTCGCTTCCGAAATTGGTGGAACAGACGATTCGGAGCAAAGAGCTTCTCGCAGCAGGCGACCATGTGATCGTCGCCTGCTCGGGAGGAGCGGATTCCGTCGCTCTCCTTTCGATCCTGCACGAGCTGCGTCAAGCGCTCGGCATTGAGATCCATGCCTTCCATTTCAATCATATGTTGCGCGGGGAGGAAGCGGATCGGGATCAGCGATATACAGAAGATATATGCGAGGCTCTCGGGATTCCTTGTCATGTGGAAAAGGCGCATGTGCAAGACAAATCAAGAGCTTGGGGTATGTCTTTTGAGGAGGCGGGGCGTATCCTTCGGTACGGCGCACTCGATCACCTCCGTGGAGAGATCGCAACGCGCACATCGAAACGAGTACGAATTGCCACGGCACATCACAGCGGCGACGTGGCGGAGACCTTTCTGCTCAATCTGTTTCGGGGCAGCGGAAGCGACGGCTTGGCGTCCATCGCATATCGCAATGGCCATGTGATTCGTCCTCTGCTTGGGGCATCGCGGGATCAGGTCGAAGCCTATCTTCGTGAACGGGAGATCCCCTGGTGCGAAGATTCGACCAATCGAGACATTGCGCATCGCCGCAATCGTGTGCGACAGCTGCTTCCGCTTTTGAGCGAACGGTTGGAAATCGACGTGGTGCGCGCGATTGTTCGCACCACCGAATTGCTCAAGGACGAACGTGATTTTTGGGAAGCACATATGGACGCTATTTGGGGTCGCCATGCGCGAACCCTGTCCGAGCGGCAGATTCGGCTGGTGGATACCGACAAGCTGCACAAAGCGGAATACCGTCGCTTGATCCGTCGGAGTCTCCAAGTCCTGCTCGGCTCAGCGAAGGATATTTCGGCGCACGACGTCGAATCGATCCTACAACTTCGGCAGGTCGGCTCACATGTGGCGATCCGTAAAGGAGTCGATGCGCGGCGCAGCTACGCCGGAATCGAGATCGTTTGCGCCGACGTCGAGGCGAGCTCGGCGGGCGGATCGGAAGCTCTCGGCGCGAACGCCGGAGATCCGGAGGATCGGGACGATCGCCTGATCGTCGTGGAACATTCGCTTTCCCCTGACTCGGACTTGCCGGATTGGGCAGAAGATCCGAAGGTCGCGTGGATCGACGCCGACAAGGTAATCGGTGCGCTCCGGGTGCGCAGGCGGCAGGCGGGGGATCGTTTTGTGCCGTTCGGTATGACAGGCAGCAAATCGCTCAAAAAATATTTTATCGACTGCAAGGTGGAACGAGAGGAGCGGGAGCGACTCCGCATCGTGGTCGACGACGAAAAAATCGTTTGGATCGAAGGGTTGCGTACCAGTGAGTTGGTGCGCATCGATGAAAAGACAAAAAGAGTGCTGTCCCTACGGTTCGGCTAACTTTTCAAAATATCGGCAATATGCTAGAATTAAGCTTCAGGAGGAACTATGAGGAATTTGGCTAGAGGAGCCACCATATATATCGTTTTGTTTTTGATTGTGCTCCTATTCCTGCGGTTTTTCAACTTTTCGGCGCCACAGACAGAAGAGATCAGCTACGATGCTTTTGTTCAGCAGCTCAACAGCAATCAGATCAAAGAGGTCCAGATTGAAGGCGGGCTGCTCAACGGTGTCCTAAAAAACGACCGCAAATTCAAGACCTACATCCCACCGATGCTGAGCGTGCCGACCGGGATTCAAATCGAGTCCAAGGCTGCGGAAGGGCATCTGGTGATCAAAGGGGTCCAGCCGAAGCAATCGTCTCCATTCCTCGACTTTTTGCCTTCGATGCTCGTGATGCTGCTCTTGATGGGTGTGTTGTGGTTCTTCTTTGCCAACAATTCGCAGGGTGGAAATTCTAAGGTCATGAATTTCGGAAAAAGTCGTGCGAAGATGGCGAAGCAGACGGGCGCGCGCATTACATTTGCTGATGTAGCAGGCCTAAAAGAAGAAAAGGAAGAATTGGAAGAACTCGTGGACTTTTTGAAAAGTCCGAAGCGATACACCGCCCTCGGCGCGCGGATTCCGAAAGGCGTCCTGATGGTCGGTCCTCCGGGAACCGGCAAAACCTACCTGAGCCGTGCGACGGCGGGCGAGGCGGGAGTTCCGTTCTACTCGATTTCCGGTTCGGATTTCGTCGAGATGTTTGTCGGAGTCGGAGCATCGCGTGTGCGCGATCTGTTTGATGAGGCCAAGAAAAATGCGCCTTGCATCATCTTCATCGACGAGATCGATGCGGTCGGTCGCAAGCGGGGCGCGGGCTTGGGTGGCGGTCACGACGAGCGCGAGCAAACCCTCAACCAACTTTTGGTCGAAATGGACGGATTCAACGAAAACCAAGGCGTGATCGTGATGGCGGCGACAAACCGTGCGGACATTCTGGATCCGGCCTTGCTCCGTCCGGGACGCTTTGACCGTGAGATTCAGGTCGGACTGCCGGATGTCCGCGAGCGTGAAGAGATCATCAAGGTCCATGCGCGAAACAAGCCGGTTGCCGACGATGTCAGCTTTGAAGGCATCGCTCGTTCGACACCGGGCTTCACTCCGGCGGACATCGAAAATGTACTCAACGAAGCGGCGCTGATGTCGGCGCGCGAAAAAGATCGCGTGATTCGTATGGATGTGATCAAAAAAGCGATCACCAAGACGATCGCCGGGATCGAGAAAAAGAGCCGTGTCGTCACGGAGAAGGAACGCAATTTGACTGCTTACCACGAAGCCGGACATGCCGTGCTCGCCAAATTGCTTCCGGATTCGGATCCCGTGCATCAGGTGACGATCATTCCGCGCGGATACGCCGGAGGCTTCACACTTCAGTATCCGGAAGAAGATCGCAACTACGTGACGAAGCAGATGCTCGAACGTGAATTGGTCGTTCTTCTGGGTGGACGCGTCGCC
>JAUMWO010000147.1 GCA_030529605.1 Bacillota bacterium
GATTTTCATTGATCGCCGCGCAATTGACCCGCACAAATTGTCCATATCGTCGATCCGATGCATTGTGAATCGCGTGAGCAAACAACTCCTTGCCCGTTCCCGATTCTCCCGTGATCAAGACCGTCGCCGGGGTGGAAGCGGCGAGTTTCGCCTTCTCCACCGCCTCCCGAAAGAGCGGCGCAGACCCCACGATGTCGTCGAATGTGTATTTCGCTTCCAGGCTGCGGATAATTTTCTTCGCCTGATCGAGCTTACGGTAGATCTCATTGAGCTCCGTCAGGTCATGAATGATCTCGACAGAGCCGCGCAGCTGTTTGTTGACGATGATCGGCGCCGCATACGCGATGACGTCCTTGCGCTGCTTGCCCACCTTCAGCCGAGCTCCTTTGACCGGCGATTTGGTCATGAGCACCTGGCGGTGGACCGAGTCCCCTTCGACCAATCGCGTCGAGCCGATCAGGTCGGACTTTTGCGTCCCGGTCATATTGAGATAAGCCGGATTGACGAGGATGCCCCTACCGTTTTGATCGACGACGGAAATGGCATCCTGCGTCGCATTGAGCGTCGCCTCCAAAGTCTCCGTGATTTCGGACAAATTGGTGATCTGCCCCGCCAATTCAATCAATTCCGAAACATCACGAAAAACCGCAATCGCTCCGATCACGGTTCCCGAATCATCAAGTACCGGCATTCGATTGGTGATGATCGTCGTCGTTCTGAGGGGTTGCTGGCGATTGAGCTCCGAGACTCCCGTCTTGAGGACGACGGGCAACCTCGTGTTGAGGATCACATCCTCGACATATCGCCCCAAAGCATCCGACGCGGAGATTCCGGTCAGACGTTCTGCCGATTTGTTGAATACCGTGATGATCCCATCGGTATCGACTGCGATCATCCCGTCATGTGTCGAATCGAGGATTTTTTGGATCTCGCGACGAAGTTCCGCCATAGTTACTCCGAAGTCGAAGCCGTCTCGATCTGAACCGCAATCGTCGGCTGCTCCAATTCCACGGTCAACGCTTCATCGCCCACCTTGATCGCTTCGACGATGATCGGAGCCATGTATTCCCCCGCCTGTGCCGCGCTCAGATCCACGGCAATCCGAAGCATGCTCGAAGTGACCGACTCGAGCTGACTCGAAATCCCCTTCACACGAACAATGCAGGTCGGAGTCTCTTCGCGGTAACGCGCTCTCAAACCGGTCGGCAATCCGACCAGTTGGTCTGCTGTCAGCGGGATGGCAAATTCGAGCGTTCCCAAGGATTCGATTTCAATATCATAGCGTACCGAACTTTCATCGGCGAATACACCTTTTGGCAAAACCAATGTCGTCAGTCCGGAATACGTCTCTCTTCCGCGTATCGTCACCTTTTCCGTATCGATCGAATGAATCCCGTCGACGATGGACTTCGGACCGACCACGGTGACCTCCTCGACACGAATCTTCTTGGAGAGAACGACATAACCTTCCTCGATCTCCTCCTCAAACACAGCGCGAACCGGAACCGTTTTGGTCCGATTGAGCGTGACCTTCGCGCTCGCATAAGCCTGCTCCAGCTTCACGCCGGTCACGGGCTTATCCTCAAAATCGATCGGCTCAAGCAGCACATCCCGAGTCACATCCGCATCGATTGCGCTCGCAGCCAAGTAACCGCGCAGGTAAGCGACCGTGTTGACAATGCTCTCCGGACCGGAGACACGGATCTCCGTCGGCGCAACGACCAAGTCGGCAGCCGAGAGACCCGCGGTAAAATTATCGCTGAACTCGACTTGCACCGTCTTTGGAATTGAGACGATCCGATCAAAAGTTAATGTGATTTCGTTCGGAGTCAACAACTTCACCGTCCCCAAATCACTACTCAAACTCGCCTGAATCGGGACATGATTGATTCCATTTCGCATATTCCGCATATCCGCCGTCAAGGTAACCGAATCGGGCGTCAGCGAGATCACTTGATTCCGCCGCCCGGTCACTTGGACATTTGCAAAATAATCATGTTCGTTCATCAGCTGGAGATTATTCTGCGCAATCTCCTTGTAGTTGATCAGTCGAACCGGAACATTGTAGAGGATCCTGGTCGTCTCGGGATTGACTTGATCCATGACAAACACCCAAAACAAAATCGCTAGGGCGAGAGACAGCATCTTCAGCGCAAAATTGTGCGCGAAGCTCGCTCGAAACAAGGCTCCCGGCAGTCCGAGCAAACGGTTCACGAGAGAAGGTTTATTGGAATCCTTCATTTGTGACCTCCCCACCGAAACCATTTGAAGTCACGCTTTCCGCCGTTGGACTCCGTATTGGTCTCCACCAACGATTTGATCAACATCTCTTTGAGCGTTGTCGCATCGAGGAAGCGATTGAGCTTTCCATCCAGCACGACCGAAATCGCGCCGGTTTCTTCGGATACAACCACCACCACCGCATCGGAGGATTCATTCATACCGAGCGCGGCTCGGTGCCGCGTCCCCAGTTCCTTGGAAACAAATTTGTTCGTCGTCAGCGGAAGCAGACAGCCGGCCGCCATAATGCGCGTTCCCCGGATGACCATGGCTCCATCATGAAGCGGGGATTTCGGGAAGAAGATGTTTTGAATCAACTCGGAATCCGTGCGCGCGTCGAGAACCGTACCGGTTTCTATGATGTCTTTGATTCCCATACTGCGCTCAAACACCATAAGGGCACCGATCTTCTTGCGCGACATCGTCGTCGAGGCTTCGACCACTTCATCGATCATTTCTTCAATCTCCGTCGTAGCCTGACGCTTGTTGTTCAACAAGATCCACTTCGTGCGACCGACATGCTCCAACGCTTTGCGCAGTTCCGGCTGAAACAGGATCACCAAGGCGATCAAACCGATCGTAAACGCCCCGTTGAGGATATAGTTGACCGAATACAATTTGAGCCATTCCGACAAACGGGAAACGATCAAAATCACAACAAAGCCTTTGACCAACTGCTCCGCACGCGTCTCCTTGATCAGGGTCAAAAGTTTATAAAAAACATATGCGATGATTCCAATATCGACGATGTAATTGAGTCGGATATCGGAAAAAAATGCCGTCATCATCTCGACAACCGTATTGAAAAAGCCCATGATTCCCCTCACTAGGAGTATACAAGATAATTAGCGATTTTGAAACATTTTCGACTGAGAAATTATAGAAACATAAAGGGCACGGATGCAGTCGATCAACGCCTCGTCCTTCGAGCGACGCCGCGCCTCGGCAGCCACCGCATCCAATACGACGACCTCACGCTCCCTGTCTTCGATCGGAAGCCCAAGCTCCCGCTTGATCGCACCGATCCGATCCGCCGCTTGAAATCGGTCGATCAAAAGCCGGACGATTTCCATATCGAGCGCTTGAATTCGCGCTCTTTCGTCTGCAAAGTTCTGTCTGCGGTCTTGCGTATCCATCAGCACCTCCAAGAGAAAAGCCTCCACCATAGGGTGAAGGCTTTTGGAGCCGGCAATGGGACTTGAACCCGCAACCTACTGATTA
>JAUMWO010000148.1 GCA_030529605.1 Bacillota bacterium
TCCTCCTTTTTGTGTCTATATATCACTCCTGTTCAGTTAATATTATGCAACCCACACCGCCTTCCACGACGCATTACACGACAACAACAAACAGGGAACGACAGACATTGCGTCTGCCGTTCCCTGTTAATTAACAAACGAGGAAAAATAGAAACGTGATCTAACTCACATACAGTCGTTCTTCGGTGTCGCGGAACACGATCTCGATGTGCTCGATCAAGACATCAGTATACGAATACGACTCGATCCGCTCGGACTTCAAACCCGGATCGACCAAGACCGTAAACACATCGTTGAATGCCGCCTTGATCACACCATTGCTTTGCTTGGAACGTTTTTTACCTTTTTCGACCTCTAGACTGACTTCCTGTCCCAAATTGGCTTGGACAAGGAGCTTAATATCATGAATTCTCTCTCTGCTCGTCATATTCACCACCTTAAATCCGCTCAAATCATATCAAATTTTTTCTAATTTGTCAAGGTGGAGGCTTCAATTATTAAAACAAAACCAATTTATGACCGTTTTGACATATTTCTCGGTGCATCATGCGGCTGGAACAGGTACGAAGCGACGATTGCGGTAAACGGGATTGCGAGAACCAGACCCGTACTTGCCGTCAGCGCACGCATCATCTCCGTCGAGATCGACTCCCAGTTCATAAAGTTCACCAGCGGCGTCTGATACGCCGTAAAGAGCAGCATCAGATTGAGCGACGCCCCGGCATACGCGAGAATCAGCGTATTCGCCATCGTCGCCATCGAATCGCGCCCGACATTCATCCCCGAGTGATACAGCTCGCGCCGGGAGATCGCCGGATTTGCGGCAAGCACCTCCGTCATCGACGAAGCAACCGCCATACCGACGTCCATCGTCGCTCCCATCGTCGCGATCAACACGCCGGCAAAGAGCAAGCCTTTAAAGTCCAAGGAAACCTGCTGCGGAATGTAGATCAGCATGCGCGCTTCCTCATCGATCAATCCCGTGAGCTCCATCATGCTGCCCGCGATCGCAGCGAGAATCCCCGCCAAGATGACACCGCCCGTCGTCCCGATGATCGCCGCCAAGGTCTTCTTACTCGGACCCGAAATGATCAGAAGCGACACCACGATGACAAAGACACAGACCAAAATCGAGATCAGCACCGGCGGATGCCCCTTAAGAATCATCGGAATCAAGAAATAGATGACCGACAGCGTCGTGATGATGAGCGAGACGATCGCCTTGACCCCTTTCATGCGCCCGACGAGCAACAGCACGAGGCAAAACGCGCCGAAGAGCAGAACCAAGTAGCGATCCCTCGAAATCTGCGTGACATACGATTTGGCGATGCCTCCGTACTTGTCGCGCTCGACATGCAGGAGCACCTCATCGCCCGCTCGCAGCTCCCGCGCGAGATATTTGTCGTTGAACAGATGATTGCGATCGAAGGTCGAGTCGATCTCCAAATCCTTGTAAATCCCCGACAAAATCCGCACCTTCACCGGCTGCAGATACGAAGCCAGCTGCCCGAGATTGCGGTTGATCTCCGTCTCGCCCGCCTCGAGCACCGTGGCTCGGATGAGCGCCGAAGCCTCCTGCTTCGTGATGCTCGGGTTGTCCGACGATTCCGGAGTCGCGATCGGCTTGCTGGTCAAAACCCGCACCAACCAAGTCGCACTCGCTGCCAGAGCGATCACAATCAACAATGTAATCAGTAAACGCGGTACATTCAGTTTCACAATAACCCCTTTCCTCGCTATTATACACGCGAGCGGACACAAAATGAAGCCGAAGGCCGTATCGGTTGAAAACACAAGCTTGTTTGATTATAATCCTCTTATGATGATACTCGCAGCAGAAGGGATTCAAAAAGCTTTCGGCACCGTCGAAGTCCTCGACGATGTCGATCTCCATGTGCGGCAAGGCGATCGGGTCGGACTGGTCGGAGCCAACGGCGCCGGTAAATCGACCTTGCTCCGCATTCTTTCCGGGCAAGACGAAGCCGACCGAGGCAGCATCCAAACCGCCCGCGGTACCGTTCTCGGCTACTTGGAACAGGACATTCCGCGAAACGACCTCAGCATCTTCGCGTACTGCGAGGAGATGTTCGAGTCCGTCTACGCGATTGAAGCCTCAATGCGCGCATTGGAGACCCAAATGTCTGCGGAAGTGAGCGAAGAGATCATGGAGCGGTACGCTCGCCTTTCCGAGCAATTTGAAGCTCAGGACGGATTCCGGATCAAAAGTAGCATCCACGGGGTGTTGATCGGCCTCGGTTTCACCGAATCGGAATTCGACAAGCGGATGCGCGATCTCTCCGGCGGAGAACGTTCGCGGGTCGGCATCGCACGCCTGCTGCTCCGGGAGACCGATCTTCTCTTCCTCGACGAGCCGACCAATCACCTTGACCTCCAATCGACGACCTGGCTCGAAAAATACCTGCTCTCCTATCGCGGAAGCATCGTCGTCGTCTCACATGACCGCTACTTTCTGGACCGCATCTGCAATTCGATCTGCCTCATCGAGGGAGGACAGTCCTACGAATATCCCGGCAATTTCACCGCCGCGATGCGTCAGCGCGAACAGGAATATCTTGCGCAGCTCAAGGCATACGAGATCCAGCAAAAGGAGATCAAGCGCCAGGAAGCGATCATCCGCGAATTTTACAGCCGCGCGACCGAGAAGCAGATCAAGAAAGCGAAATCCCGCCAAAAACTGCTCGACAAGGTGGAACGCATCGAAAAGCCGCATCTGTTTCGACAGCATTTCCACCTCCGTCTCCGCGAAGGCTACCAAGGCGGCCACGAGGTGCTACATCTCTCCGGGATCACCAAACGGTTCGATCGCGCGGTTCTGAGCGACATCTCCCTCGACGTGTACCGCGGCGATCGCATCGGGCTGATCGGTCCCAACGGCGCAGGAAAATCGACCCTGATCAAGATCATCCACGGAATGCTCGCTCCCGATTCGGGCAGCATACAGTTCGGCAGCGCGACCACGCTCGGATACTACGATCAAAACCAAGCCAATCTCAGTCCCGAGAAGACCCTGATCGAAGAGATTCACGACGACTATCCGAAATACACCATCTCCGATGTGCGCGGCCTCCTCGGTGCCTTTCAGTTCAAGGGCGATACGGACAAGCGCATCGGCTCCCTCTCCGGCGGTGAGCGCAGTCGCATCACCTTGCTCAAACTGATGCTATCCCCCGCCAATCTGCTGCTTCTCGACGAGCCGACCAACCACCTCGACATCACGGCGCGCGATATTTTGGAAGAAGCCCTGCTCAGTTACGGCGGAAGCTTCATCGCCATTTCCCACGACCGGTATTTCATCAACCGCGTCTGCAACAAGATCGCCGTCCTCAGCGAGAACGGGATCCACGTCTACGACGGCAGCTACGACGATTACATCGCGAGCATCACCCTTCCGGACGAGAGCGAACCGACCGCTCCGATCAACAAAACC
>JAUMWO010000149.1 GCA_030529605.1 Bacillota bacterium
ATTGTTCCATCCCGATGGGAGCTACCATGTCGATATGACCACGGAGCGCGTCGAGAAACGCCTGGTCATCGAGCATGAGATCGCGGTCGGGGAACGTGTGCGTACCGGGACGCATGGTCTCGAAGTCTTCGGCTTCATCGACAGCGAAAACCCGCTCGCGAAGCTGATGCCGCGCGCATCCGGCAAGACGGAAGGGGGAAGCCATGCCCAAATCCGCTTCCGGATCGATACCAAGCGCGACTACACCGGCGGAGCGCACAATCTCAACATCGTGCTCGACGGGACGACCTACGACGTGGATGAGTCTCAGCTCAAAGTCCTGTACAACAAACCGATGACCAAGGAGCGCCTCGTCAGCGCCTTTTCGACGGCGGTCGGAGGCACCAAGACGCTCGCGGATGTCGCGGACATCTTCTTCGATCAGGACGATCATCTCGTGATCCGATCCAAACAGGAAGGTGCGGCGCATACGGTGAGCGGCGCGGCGATCGCCTCGGCAGGAGTTACCGGCTTGACGACCACGCCGGGTGTCAACCCGACTTCCATCACCATCGGCGGCGGGGCACCGATTGCGGATGCGGATATCGCGGCTGCGACGGGCAAACACGGTATCTTGATGAACAATGGAACCAAGACCGCGCGCATCGAAATCGATATGACGGCGCTCAACACCGTGAGCGACTTTGGTACGGCGCTTCAAAATGCGATCAATACGGAATTTCCGCCGGCAGGTGTCGTGACCGTCCAAGCGACAAACGGCGCTCCGCTCACGATGACGGTCGCATCGGGCAGTTTCGCCTACGACGCGATCTCCGTGAAAGAGAGCAAGATGATTCACGATCTGCGTACACTCAGCAAAGCGATGACGCCGGCAACCTATGACATCGAGGTCATCGACCGACACATCGACATCATCACCTCGCATGTCGACAATGTGATGGCGGCGGCGGGCGAGATCGGAGGCAAGACCAATCGACTCGAATTCATCAAAGAGCGCACGGACAGCAACACGCTGACCTTCTCCTCACTGCTTTCAGGCGTTCAGGATGTCGATTATTCGCAAGCGATTATGATGTTTAAAAATCTGGAGAATGTTTACCGAGCTTCTCTCTCGGTCGGCGCGAAAGTGATTCAACCGTCGCTGGTTGACTTCATCCGATGATTTCCAACATTCGTCTCGATTGGCATAAGACCGACGCGGTGCTCGAACACCGCGGCAACGGCAAGGCGGTGCTCGATATCCGCACCGTCGCTCCGCGTCTGGAAATGGAGCGGACGGCGCCGCAGATTCGGATCGATCAATCCGAAACCTTCGCGAGCGCCGGTCTCAAGAGTCCGAGTCGACTGCTCGCCGATCATGTCGCCTACGCGCGGCAGATGGCGATGCAGGGGATGGCACGGATCGCTTCGGATGGCAATCAGATGATCGATATCCATACCGGGACGGATGCGATCGCCGCTCAGGCGGATTACAATGCGTTCGGGATGTTTGAAAACGAGTTCGGATACGGCGTGATTCCTTCGGTTCCGCCACGCATCGAAGTCGTACCCGGCAGCATCACCTACCGATTTATTCCGGGGCATGTTGAGAACCACACCATTCCGGGTACATTGGAGTTGACCTACCGACCATATCAAATGCAATTCTTCACGAAATAACCATTCAAAGCAAACACAGGAGGTATTATGAAACTGATCACAACGCATATCGGTGAAATCGAGTATGCACCGTCTGCCGTGATTCGATTCGAGGAAGGGATTCCGGGCTTTGAGAGCTACAAAGAGTATATACTCGTCTTCTCCGAAGACCCTGCACTCCCGTTTCACTATTTGCAATCGATCGAACGAGCGGATCTCGCATTGATCGTCACCAGCCCGTTCCTCTTCGTTGAGGACTATGATTTTGAACTGCCGGACGAGGTGGTGAATAAGCTCGACATCAAGTCGCCGGAAGAACTTTATGTGTATTCCGTCGTCACGATCCCGCACAAGGTGGAGCATGCGACCATCAACCTCACAGCGCCGATCATCATCAACACGACCAACCATCGTGCCAAGCAGGTCATCTTGACCGACATCGACGATGTGCGCCATCCGCTGTTCCTAAAGCGAGGTTGATATGCTGATATTGACGCGAAAAAAGGACGAAGGTCTCATCATCGATGACCGCATTCGCATCTATGTCGTCGGTATCGAAGACGGCAAGGTCAAACTCGGCATCGATGCCCCGAGGGATGTCACCATCCTGCGCAACGAAGTCTACGAGCGCATCGGCGAGAGCAACCGCGAGGCGCTCAAATCCACCGGCGGCCTCGAAGCACTGGCGCGACGGATCCAAAAAGAGAAAAAAGAAATTATTGAAAAGGCTAAAGTCGGGTATAAAGACGCCGATATAGGAAATGTACATCGGCCGATGACACCATATCAAAAAAACTGATCGGAAAGGACTCCGATCCCACTTTCAAGGAGGAAAGTATGAGAATTAACAACAACTTGATGGCGATGAACACACATCGTCAACTGACACTCAACACAACCGGCGGCGCAAAATCGATTGAGAAACTCTCGTCCGGATACCGTATCAACCGTGCAGGTGATGACGCGGCAGGACTGGCAATCTCCGAGAAAATGCGTGGCCAAATCCGTGGTTTGACCCAAGCTTCGAGAAACGCGCAAGACGACATCTCGCTGATCCAAACGACTGAGGGTGCTCTCAACGAGACACACGCAATCATTCAGCGTATGCGTGAGATGGCGGTGCAGTCGGCGAACGACACCAACACAGACGCTGACCGTCAATCGCTCCAAAACGAGATGAACCAACTGGCTCAAGAAGTCACTCGTATCTCCAACTCGACTGAGTTCAATACGCGTAAACTCCTCAACGGTAACCTCGATGCTGCCAATGCTGGTGCAACCGGCGATCTGACTTTCCACATCGGTGCGAATACAGAGCAAAATATGCGTTTCTCTGTCCGGGCGATGGATGCTGCTTCCCTCGGCTTGGCTGATACGGAGCTGAGCGGTAAGATGGTCGCTAACAATGGCGATGTAACGGAAGTTGTTTTTGCTGGAGAAGCTGACCTCGGTACTTCTGCGAAAGTAGACGGTATGAGATTGACTTTGACCGCAGCTCAAAAAACAGCTTCCACAGCTGCTGTTGGAGTTCTCAACGGTGTTACAGTGACTGCTTCCGGCGATAACGCTGCTGCATTCAACGGTTATACCCTGATCGTGGATTCCAGTGCGACCAACCAATCGGCTAGCATGACTTTGGATCACAGCCGCAAAGCGATCACGATCCGTACAAAGGGAACGGATGCGTTTGCTATCGATGGAACAAATACTACAGTAATCGGGAATGCTC
>JAUMWO010000150.1 GCA_030529605.1 Bacillota bacterium
AGCATTGTTTGAGCGTTTTGGTTTCAAACGCAACCGCGCTTGCGAGCGCGTCATTCGTGTCAAGCTGCGAGTCGATGTATTCCGCAATGCGGCCAATCGGCATAACGATCGCCGCAGCGAGTTCGGTTTTTATTTTTTCACGAGCATCCATTTCGGTGCCTCCTTAATCTTTTTTGTAGTAGGTGCATTCAAAGCCATCCGCGGTGAGAGGGAGCTCAGGCGCCCATTCGATGGGTTCCGATAGGATCCGGATGACTTCGCCCAGATCTCCTTTTCCGACCGGCTCTTCGCAGATGATTTCATCATGTACATGCATAATGATGTGGTAGCCACGATTTTCGAGTCGGAGCATACATTCCGCAAGGCAGTCTCTTGCGATCGCCTGGACGATATTCTCGGTCAGCTTTCCGCCGTAGGTTTGCTCCCATCCCCAGGTTGCGCCGACCTGCGATCGGAACTCGATCGCTTCCTTTCCGGGAATCTTTTTGCTTTGGCCAAGCCGCGCACCGGGATAGCTCAGCGAGCGCCCGGACGGAAGATCGATGAACAGCATTCCGCGGCTGAAGCGGATCGTTACGCCCCTCCCGATCTTAACGGGTCGTTTTCCCCTCAGTACAGTCTTGACGCCGTTTTCAAGATCCGACCAGAGCGATACAATGTTCGGGTTCGCCTTTCGCCATCGGCCGATGATGCCGGGAAGTTCGTCTTCCGGAATTCCGCTTTTAAGCGCGCCCATCGCGATCAGTGCTGATACGCCGCCTTGGTAACCGCAAGCAAGCGTGGCCACCTTGCCTTTTGCACGGTACTCGTACTCCGGCTGCCCTTTCACGATTTTCTCGATCGGGATGTGGAACATCGCCGCGGCGGTCGCCTCATAAATCTTTCCGTGAGATCGGAAGACGTCAAGCACCCAGCGCTCTCCGGCAAGCCACGCCACAACGCGCGCCTCGATCGCGGAAAAGTCAACAACGAGGAATCGGTGCCCATCCGCGGGGATGAGCGCCGTCCGAACGAGATTCGAGAGCACATGCATCGGCTGGTCGAACAGCATGTCGATGATCTCGGGATCACCGCAGCGGACGATCTGACGCGAAGTATCAAGGTCAGAAAGCCGGGTCTGAGGGAGATTATGTGGCTGAAAGAGCCGTCCTGCCCAGCGCCCCGTGCGCCCTGCCCCCATAAACTGAAATGCACCGTGCGCTCTCTCATCCCTGCAGACGCAGGCGAGCATTGCATCAAATTTTTGTGTGCTTGACTTGCTGATCTGTTGCCGGAGATCGAGAGCGCACTGCACTTCTTCCGGCGCGCCGGCGCGAAGGTCCTCGATCTTATCCTTTCCGATTCCGGCCGATGCATCGACGCCGTAGCTGTCCATCCACTCTTTTAGCTGGGCGACACTGTTCGGGTTTTCAAGGCCTGTGAGGTCCTTCATCTCTTCGGTGATCCGTTCTCGGAACCTTGCGCTGTATGCCACTGCATTTCGGGCGAGTGTCTGGTCGATCCGGATGCCGGTATCGTTGATGCGCTGATCGAGCGCATAGAGTTTCCACTCTTTCTCCGGAATCGAGTCAAGAACGAGTTTATGATCGATCGCCCGCTCCACCTCGACGTCCTGCACGCAGTAGCGCTTAAACGATTCCCATTTATTCGGATCGTGTTCCGGGAGATTTCTGGTCCGCATCCCGTTTGCCTTCGTTGGTTTACAAGGTTTCGAGAAAAAACCAATTAGAGCCTTTCCCGCACGGTCTTTTTGCTGCGTGAGATGCAGCGCGGCAGCTGACTGTTCGAGCGATCCCGGAAGACCGAGCGACCGTGCCAGGACAGAGGTGCAGCGCCACTGCGATGGATCGAGCTTGCGCCCGAAGTGCTTTTGGATACAGATTCGTTCAAACGCCGCGTTGTGAGCAATTTTCAAAACTTCAGGATTTTCCAGATCGCGGAGAACGGATTCCGGCAGCGCATCAAACGGATCCATCAGATCGACGATTCGGATCACCTCTTCGCCGTAAGCGTAAGCGAAAAGGAGGATCTCGAAGTCTTCCGCCTCGGCGTATCGATACGCTCCGCTCTCAGCAAGGTCCTCGCTCGAGTAGGTTTCGATGTCGATGTGAAGCGATTTCATACGATCCTCCTTTTTACGTTAGAACAATTCTTCTTCGTCTTCGAAGTCGATGTCGCCGAAGTCAACGGCGGCAAACTCATCTTCAACACGTGCGCGGCCGCCGAGCATTTCACCGTCTGCGACTTTCACGACGTTGTTGAGGCCGGCCGAGATGCCCTTGTTCCCGGAGTTCTGGTACGCGAAGAAGTTGATGGATACCTTCGCGTAGCAGCCGCTGTATACCTGCGTGGAATCCGTCACCGTCTCCAGGATCGGTGTACCGTCTTCGCGTTTTCCGGCCAGTTTGGCCACACCGGGTTTGGTCTTGGCCGACACGTTCATAAAGTACATGCCCTCGTAGGTCGTATCCTCCGGGTGCTCTTCATCGCCGTCCCGGACCGGGAGCTTGAGATTCGACGGAATCTTTCCGGACCAAAGTCGCGTGCGACCATCCTCCTTCGCCGCTTCGATCGCTTTTTTGATGTTGGTGAGCGTCGTTTTGTCCGATTTCGGGATCAGCAGCATCACGCCGTACTTTCCCTCCGTACCGTCGTCGTTTTGACGCGGGGTGAAGAGATTCGCATACGAGAGACGCACTTTACCGGTAATGACATGGGTTGACATTGTTTAATCCTCCTGAAATGTTTCGTGTTTGAAGTCCGCTTCGATGCTGCCCAGCTCCGGACGCGGATCGGTATCCGGAACCAGTACCGGAGATCCCGGCGGTTTTGCGATGAGCCCACCGATGAGTGCTGTGAGCTTTTTCTTACTGAAATTCTTTTCGAGCTTTGAGATCCCGAGAAGTTCTCTCGGTTTATAGACAAGGCGCTCGTCACCGCACTCGGCCAGAAGAAGTTTTCCCGCTTCCTCAGGCAGCGCGATCTTCCGGTTGCTCCGTCCTTCGACAATCTTGTAACCCGGAATTGCTCCTCTTGTTTTGGCTGCTTCGCTCAGGGCGTACGATTCGACGTGCGACGCCCAGTTTTTGAGCTCGTTTGCGATCGGCAGGATCGCCGCAATTTCTTCGTTGGTGAGAAGCGATGGATCCTTCATCTCATAGGCGAGAAGGCTAAGATTTTGTTCGCTTCTTGCCCGGCAGGTTGCCCTAGCTTTACAGAACCTGCAGTGCTCACCCGGAACGAATTCGCCTTCGCCGCGCCACGCTTTTTCGGCCGCCGGCTTTACGATATTTTCTCCCCACGCGAGGAGCTCTTCGATCGAGATCTCATCCGA
>JAUMWO010000007.1 GCA_030529605.1 Bacillota bacterium
TGGTGCTCGGTTTGATTTATTTTGGTTGGTTTGCCCCCGCGGCTTCGATGATGGTGCGATAGCGCGCGATTTCCGACGGGGAACCGTACACAAAGTGCTCCGGTTCCACTTCGACCATGGACGGCTGTTCGGCCGCATAGTCGTGGTCTCGCTGTGGATCGTAATCGACACGAATTCGAGTTCGTTCCGTGATCGGGTTGGGTTCCGGGATGGCGGAGAGCAACGCACGGGTATAGGGATGCAGCGGTTTTTCGTACAGATCATCGCCTCGAGCGACTTCCACCAGTTTCCCGTAGTACATTACCCCGATTCGATCGGAAAAATATTTGACGACGGACAAATTGTGGGCGATGAAGAGAATGGTGAGACCGTATTCTTCTTTTAAGTCGTTGAGCAGATTGATGACCTGCGCTTGCACGGATACGTCCAACGCGGAGACGGGTTCGTCCGCAATGACCAGTTGCGGGTTTGTGATGATGGCACGGGCGATGCCGATGCGCTGCCTTTGTCCCCCGGAGAATTCGTGGGGGTACCGCGTGGCATGCTCTTCGACCAATCCCACTTTTTCCAGCATTTGCACGACTTGACGCCGCAATACGTCGCGGTTTGTTTCGCCGTGGACGCGGAGTCCCTCCCCGACGATCTCTTCGATCGTCATTTTGGGGTTGAGGGATTCGATCGGGTCTTGAAAGATCATCGCGATGTGGTCCGTGAGGTATTTGCGCAAGTCGCGCGTCATCGGCCCGGAGATCTCGCACCCGTTGAAACGCACGGTTCCTGAGGTCGGATCGTGCAGACGGATGATGGTGCGTCCGACCGTGGTTTTGCCGCAACCGGATTCGCCGACCAGACCGAATGTCTCGGCGCGCCGGATGCCGAATGAGACATCGTCGACCGCTTTGACGGTCATCTTCTTGCGGCCGCGTCCGGAGGTGAAATAACGACACAGATTGTTGACTTCCAGGATGTGATCTTGCTTAGCCATGGTCAGCGCTCCTTCTCATCCGTTCGATGCGCTCGCGGAGTACGGGCGGCATTTCGATGCTGTGTTTGTGTGCTTTCGGATGAAGCAACCAAGTCGCCGCGTAGTGTGTATCGGTGATGCGGAACATCGGCGGATCCATCTCAAAGTCAATTTTCATCGCGAATTCGTTGCGTGCGGCAAACGCATCTCCTTTCGGCGGAAAGATCATATTGGGCGGTGTGCCCGGAATCGTGCTGAGCCGATCCTTGGTATGCAGATCGGGCATCGAGGAGAGCAGCGCCCAGGTATATGGATGGGCGGGCTCGAAGAATACCTCCTCGCCGGTGCCCATTTCGACGATTTTACCGGCGTACATCACATGCACGCGATCCGCCATGTTGGCGACGACGCCGAGATCATGCGTGATGAAGATGACCGAGAGGCGATGCTCACGTTTGATCTCGTTGATCAGCTCGAGGATCTTGGCCTGCACGGTGACATCGAGCGCAGTGGTCGGTTCGTCGCAGATCAGGATCTCGGAATTCCCGGCGAGCGCGATGGCGATGACGATGCGTTGCCGCATTCCTCCGGAAAACTGGAACGGAAACTGATTGAAGCGTTTCTCGGGCTGCGGGATCCCGACGTCGCGCATCAATTCGAGCGCGCGTGCTTTGGCATCCCGTTTCGACATGTTTTGATTGAGGCGAAGCACCTCCATGATCTGTTTTCCGATGCGCATGATCGGGTTGAGCGCGGAGAGGGGGTCTTGGAAAATCAGTCCGATGCGCTTCCCGCGGATCTCGTGAAACTCCTCTTCTTTGAGCTTGGTCAGATCCTTGCCGTCGTAATGAATCTCGCCGGAAGCGATGATGGCGTTGTTGGCCAAGATGCCCATGATCGCCTTGATCGTGACGGATTTGCCCGACCCGGATTCTCCGACGATCGCGAGCGTCTCACCGCGGTGCAAGTCGAAACTCACGCCGCGCACGGCTTGGACGAGTCCGCCGTATGCTCGGAAATTCACATGCAGATCGCGAACCGAGAGGATGATGTCGTTCATAGTTTACTCCTCCCCGCGCTTGGTCGGATCGAGTGCGTCGCGCAGCCCGTTGGAAAAGAGGTTGAACGCGATCATCAGCACTGAGATCAGGAGGGCGGGAAATAGGGTTTGGTATGGATATTGAAGCAGTACGGCTTGGCCGTCTGCGAGCAATACCCCGATCGAGGGATTTGGTGCCTTGATCCCGAGTCCGAGATAGGCGAGGAAGGATTCCGAGAAAATCGCTCCCGGGATCGCGATCATGATCCGTGTGATCAGCGGGCCGACGCAGTTGGGCAGCACATGCCGGAAGATCAGAGTGCGGTCAGGCACACCGAGCGTGCGGGCGGCCAGGACATATTCGCGCCCTTTATAGCGATAAAACTGGGATCGAATCAGTCGCGAGGTGCCGATCCAACCGGTGATGGTCAGCGCGAGTATGATCGAAAGCATACCGGATCCGAAGAGGATCATAAATAAGATGGTGACCACGATGTAAGGCAGTCCGTCGAGCACCTGGGCAAAGTGGGTGAGCACCATGTCAACCTTGCCGCCATAGTATCCGGCGATGGAGCCGTAGATCACACCGATCACCGCGTTGGTGAGCACGGAGACGAAGGCGATCAATAGGGAGATGCGAGCGCCTTGGAACAATCGGGTCATCAGATCGCGGCCGAGATAGTCCGTGCCGAACCAGTGGTATTCGCCCTCCGGAATCCCGGCGACGCGGTAGGCGTCGATGCGGACATCGACCATCTCCATGCCGTTGACGGTGAAGCGACGCACGATCTCAACGATGCTGCCTTCGGGATAGCGCGCCTTGTCGTCGAGTCCGGCGACCTTTCGATTGGTCAGTACACGGGTGCCGTCGGCGATCCCGATTTCTTCGAGCAGCGGGATGCGAGGCGGGAGGTTTTTTCCCTTGATGTTTTGCTGGGTATAGGTGTAGCCGGTTAGGTTAGGAACGAAGATCGCGCAGACGATGATGATGCTGATGATGAACGCCGACGTCAGCGCGAGACGGTTCTTGGTGAGGCGAATCATCGCATCCTTGAAAAACCCGATCGGCTTGGTACGGAAGGCCTCGTCGCGAATGGTTTCACGGCGTACGGGCTCGAACAGCTCATCCGGGAGATCGCGGAGTTCTTGTGGCATTTTATCGAGATCGACAATCATTTTTTGCCTCCTACACGAACACGCGGATCGATCAGGCTGTAACAGAGGTCAACCGTCAGGATCGTAACAAGGGAGATGACCGAGTAGAAAATCAAAATCGCGACGCTGAGAAAATGATCCCCCGCAAAGATCGATTTGACGAGCATCCCGCCGGTGCCCGGCACGGCGAACATGCTCTCGATGACGAGGGAACCTCCCATGATTCCGGTAATCAGGGAGATCAGGGTATTGGTGATCGGCATCATCGAGTTGCGGAAGGCGTGACGCCAGAGCGCTTGGCTGCGCGTCAAACCTTTGGTGCGTGCGAGCAACAGGTAATCCGACGAGATGTTTTCGATCAATTCCCCGCGGAGATAGCGTGTGAGCGTCGCGATCGGTCCGAGCGAAAGCGCGATGATCGGCAGGAGCAGCGAATGCATCATCTGCCCGAAGGTCGTCGCGGACGATTCGTACAGCGTCGGAAAGATCGGCCACACATAGGTCAACAGGTATTGGAGCAGCGAAGCAAAGACAAAGGATGGAACGGAGATAAAGAGCACGACCATCGCGGAGATGGCATGGTCCGTCCACGAATTGCGTTTGAGCGCTGCGATGACGCCGAAGAACAAGCCGATCGGGATGGAGATGAAGAGCGAGATGAAATTGATCAACATCGTCGGCGGCAGCCGATTGATGATGATCCCAAATACATCGAGTCCCGGACGGAGTTTGACGGAGATCCCGAAGTCGAGGCTCGTGATGATGCCCTTCATAAAGTGGTAATACTGCACGATGATCGGGTCATTGAAATGGAACTTGTCCATCAGTTTCTGCTGAATCTCGACCGGTACCTCGGGATTTTCAAACAAGCTCATCGGCATCAGGCGAATGACGATAAAGGACAGGGTCATCACCAGAAACAAAGTGAGCAGCATCGCGCCGATGCGTTGTAATATGTACTTCATGAGTGCTCCTCTTCGGAAAGCGGATGTGCCGCCAATCGGCACATCCGGCTCGTAGTACTGAGGTTATTTCACGTCCCGTTCCTGTGGATCAGTTCGCGATGTCTCCGTATTGGATTCCCCAACCGAATCCCGGAATGTAGTTCTTGACAGGGAGTTTGAGGTTTTCCGAGAAAAGCTGATATTTGATTTGCTGGTAGACCGGACATTGGATGACATAGTTCAGGTAGATTTCTTCCAGTTTTTTTGTCTCAGCGAGCAAGGTGTCGTAATCGCCGTTTTTGATCGATTCGCATTTTTCGTATTGCTCGTCGAATTCCGCGACATGGAAGTTGTTCGGTCCGCCTTCGTACTTGGTGGTGTAGTAGTAGAAGCAGGTGTGCGGATAGGTACGGGAGAGGCTGCGCGCCCAATCGTTCGGCGAGAGATCCCATTTGTCGTCACCGGTCTTTTTGAAGTCCGTCGCCGACATGCCCGCATACGGAACGATCTCAAGTTTGACCTTGCCTTCGAAGATCGTCTGCCACTCTTCCATCAGGTATTCGCCGAGCGCCTTCCATTCCTTGTCGGAATCGTTGATCACATATTTCAGTGTGATGACGGTGCCTTCCGGTACATTTTCCTCTTTGAGAGCTTTGTTGAGGTATTCCAAGGCAAGCTTCGGACTGTAACCCGCCGGTCCCCATTGGTTGACCATCTCGGTGACGGCGAGGCCGTGCTTGGATTCGCGGTAAGTGAGCGCGTTTTCACTGAACATTCCCGCCTGATCGTTGACATAGGTGCCGGCAGGTGCCATGTGACCGAAGATCGTATTGGCTACGGTTTCGCGGTCGATCGCATGGTAGATCGCACGGCGGTAGTTGAGGTTTGCCGTGATCGGGTTGTCCGGGTTTTTGCAGTTGATGTCGATGTGCGTGACGGTGACATTACCGAAGGTCGTCATACGCGGGTCGTCGAGATAGGTGTCGATGGTGTTGGCATCCGGCTCGAGGCTCATGATTTCGCCTTTTTCAAAGAGCTCGACGCGAGCGTTCATCTCCGGCACGATGCGGACTTCGACGCGGTCGAAATGATACAGATTGGAGATCCAGTGATCCGGATTCTTCTCGTACACATGCAGGGAATCGTATTGCCAGTCCTTGAAATGATACGGACCGCTGCCGACGAAATGCTCCAGATCGGAGCCGTAGGAAGTCGTGAGTCCGTCTGCGCTCAGGCATTGATCCCACATTTTACGGTTGATCGGCGAGAGGTTGCGCGTGTAGAAATGTTTCATGATATCCTGCGCGCTGTGTTTGTCCTCGGTCGTAATCTGGATGGTGTAGTCGTCGAGTTTCTTGATCCCGACTTCATCCCAAGCTACGGTTGCCGGGAAGCCTTCGGAGCCTTGCTTGTAATAGTTTTCACCATTGACGATGGTGATGCGGCTGTCGTAGAGGAAGGTGCCCATACGCGCCGCCATTTTCGGATTGAGCTGTTGTTGGAAGGTAAAGATCCAAGTATCCGCGTTGATCGGATCTCCGTTGTGGAATTTCGCATCTTGTCGGAGCACGATCTTCCAATTGTTGTCGTCGATTTGGATCGGCTCCTCCGCCGCGAGGTCGTTGATGAAGACATAGTTGGTACCATCCTCGTTCGGATAGGTACGCCACAAAAAACTGGTGCAGTAAGTCGACGGTGTTTCCGCGTTGCTGTCGACATTGTCCAAAAAGTTTAAGCTTGCGCAGTCGGAAGACATATAGGTCTTATAGACTTTCGCGGTCGGCGTTCCGGCCGGGCCGGTCGTCTCGACATTTCCGCCTGCGGTCGTTTGATTCGGATCCCCTCCTCCTCCACAGGAGGTCAATCCGACTGCCATTAGGACGATGAGTAACCATGCGATCCATTTCCTTGTCATACAAACATCTCCTTTCTCTATAATCATTTGCAGTTCATGCAATGAAGGTTCGACTTATGAAGAGACATTTTTGTAAAATACGAAGGGTGCTCGGCGAATTCTTTTTAATGTAATTTTATGGTCATTATACACTTTGAAACGGAAATGCGTCAAACCTCTCATCGGGACGGGCGCTTTCTGTTATTTAATTGACAAACTGTATCGATATGGTATAATACTGGAAAAAACGGTTCGGGAGAGACCATGAACAAGCGCAAAGAGAAATATGTTCCGAAGGCTGTGATTTTAAGAATGCAAAAGTATCATCGCTATCTCAAGGAGTTGATCAATCGCGACATCCCTCGCGTTTCCTCCAAGCAGATCGCCGATTTTATGGGATTTACCGCGTCACAGGTTCGACAGGATCTCAATTATTTCGGCGGCTTTGGTCAGCAGGGTTACGGTTACAATGTCGAGGATTTGTACGGTGAAATCGGGAAGATTCTCGGACTCAACAAGAATTACAACATCGCGATCGTCGGAGCGGGTAATCTCGGGACGGCGCTCGCGCACTACAACCAGTTTGATCGACTCGGTTTCAAGCTGGTAGCGATCTTCGACATCAGCCCGCGCGTGATCGGGTCGGAAATCAACGGTCTGGAAGTGTCGTCGATGGAGGATTTCGAGCGCAAGATCGACGAGATGAATGTCGAGATTATCTATCTCTGCACCAACACCGAAGGAGCGCAGGCTGTCGCGGACCGCATCTGTACGACCAGAGCGCGTGCGATCTTTAACTTCGTGCCGACGGATCTCAATGTGCCGGAGGATATGATCGTCGAGAACACATACATCGTGGATAAACTGCTCGCGATCTCGTATCAGCTCAAGGCGAGTAAAATGGCGGAAAAATAATGGCGAATTACACCAATGAAATCGCGCATATGATCGAAAGGTTTCAGACCAAGACGCTGTCGCAGGATCGCGACGGGTTCTTTAAGGCGCATTTGAAGCTGGATCTGAATCTGTTGGAGGTCTTGTTGCTCCGTCAGGTGAGCAAGTCCGAAGCGCGCATCAATTCATTGGTCAAGCAGTTGGAGGTGAGCCGCAATCTGGTCAATACGACGGTGTCCCGGCTCGTCAAAGAAAAGATACTTCAAAAGCGCACCGACCTCAAAGACGGCCGATGCCAGATCATCAGCCTGACGCCGCAAGGAAGGCGGCTTGCGGATGAACTGCTCGCACAGCAGGATGCCGAGCTCGGTTTTATGCTGAACGACGTCACGGTCAACGAGGAGCGTGCGATCCTCAAGTTTTTGAGCAAATACGTGCAATATCATACGGAGCGTTACGAGCTGAAGGAGTAATCCGAAGCGATCCGACAGAAATGCTTGTATTCTTTGATTCGATCTGATACAATACCGAGGCTAAGTACGGTCCTAGACCGAGCTTCTCTGCTCGTCGAAAGACGGGCCAAAAGACCATAGGGAGGTGTAATATGAGGAATTACGAGACGATCTTTGTTCTCAAACCGAACCTCGAAGAAGAAGCGCGCAATGAGATGATCGAGAAGTTCAAATCGATTATCGCGGATGCGGGCGAGGTTGAGAGTGTTGAAGAATGGGGGA
This sequence comes from Bacillota bacterium, assembly GCA_030529605.1. Classification (GTDB taxonomy): domain Bacteria; phylum Bacillota; class Clostridia; order Peptostreptococcales; family Acidaminobacteraceae; genus JAUMWO01. The sequence goes on from JAUMWO010000007.1 coordinate 7,625, forward strand.
TCCGCAGACTCGCTTACGAGATCGACAAGATCCGTGAGGGGTATTATGTTCTCGTTCGTTTCCGTTCCAATCCGGAACTGCCGAAAGAACTCGAGCGTAACTACAAAATTGCGGACGAAGTCATGCGTTATATCGTGATCAATCTGGACGAGAAGTAACAGGGGGATTCCATGAATAGCGTTGTGCTGATCGGGCGATTGGTCAAAAATCCGGAGATCAAATTTGTTCCGGCGAGCGGTACGGCAGTGGCAAATTTTACGCTGGCGATCGACAAAGGACTGACGCGTGAAAAAAAGCAGGAGTTTGAGAGTCAAGGGAAGCCGACAGCCGACTTCATTCGCATCGTCGTGTGGGGAAAGCAGGCGGAAAGCTGCTCGAACTACCTGTCAAAAGGAAAATTGGTCGCGATTCAGGGCTCCATCCAATCCAGCTCTTACAAGACTCAAAGCGGGGACACGCGTTATGTGACCGATGTCATCGCCAACAAAGTTGAGTTCCTGGAGTGGGGAGAACGAACAACGAACCAACGCAATGATGAGTCGAGCTTCGGCGGCGACTTCGAAGAGTTTGAAACATTGGAGGAAAACGATGACATTCCATTCTAATAACGAAGGCGGTACTCCGGTTCGTAAAAGAAGAAAGAGGAAAGGTTGCGCATTCTGTCTCGATAAAGTTGAGCACATCGACTACAAGGACACCAAGAAGCTGCAAAAGTTTCTGAGTGAGCGTGGGAAAATTCTGCCGCGCCGTGTGACGGGTACTTGCGCGAAACACCAACGACCGCTTACGGCGGCAATCAAAAGAGCGCGTATCGTCGCTCTGCTCCCATTCGTGAACGACTAAGTCGGGCACATCGGAGAACGACATAGCCAGTATGGATCGACCTTCGCTCGCGGGGGTCGATTTTTTTGCAAAAGGTCGGATGGCAACCCATATGGTATAATGTACGGTGAGGTATTATGAACAGAACAAATGCGATCGCATTGGCCGGTCTATTCGCTGTATTTACGGTGGTCGTCGCCTTGATTTCGGCGACCGTACCGCTGATCGGGATCCCGCTGCTCGCGGTGATTCCTGTCTTTTCTGCCGTACTTTGTATCAAGACGGATATTCGCTTTGCCCTGATGTCCGGTGTCGCAGCGTTGCTGTTGCTCAGTTTCCTGACGGATCCGATCACAGCGGCATTCTTCCTGCCCGGGATCGTCGCGGGAATGGCGACCGGGTTCGGGATCCAAAAGAGATTTTCGCCGATTCGCTGTGTCGTGATCTCCGTCGCGGCGAGTCTCGTCACGCTGGCGGCTTTGTTTGCCGCGGTCTCCGGACTCACGGATTTTAATGTTTCCCAGCTTCGTCCGACGCTGATTCAGGTGTTTGACGAAGTGCTCGCGTCGCCACAGTTTGCGCCGATGCTCGAGAGCGATGTCAGCCTGCGATCCAATCTGATCGATTACATCGATTCCATGCTCGCTTTGCTGCCTTCGGCGATTATCAGCTCACAAACTTTTCTCGGCTTCATCGCGTTTTATTTGACGACAACGATCGCGCGCCGCATCGGGATGCCGACGGGCTATCCGCCGTTCCGGGATCTGATTTTTCCGCGTCATGTCTCGATGACGATCGCCGGGATGATCCTCGTCACGATGGTTTTGGCGCAATTTCAATGGATATCGGTCGAGATGTCGTCCAATCTCCAGCTGATCTTTCTCAGTCCTTTCATCGTCGCCGGGTGTTCGGTGATCAGCGGTCTGTTGTACCGCAAATTGCCTACGGTGCTGATCACGGTTTTGCTCGGGCTTGCCCTGCTGTTTTTCGCATATCCTTTGTTGATGCTCGGACTGATCGATACGATTTTTGATTTCCGGAAAGTGAGGGCACGTTATGGTCAATAACCGCGATCATGTCATCGTTTACATCATTGTGATCGGAATTTTTTGCTTTGTGCTGACCTTTTATAATATTTGGGCGGCGGTGCTCGGATTTCTCACTTTGATCGCGCTCTCGGGCTACAATCTCTTCATCGAGAAGCGTCAGAACTCGATCTTCCGCGATATGATTCGCACGATCTCCCTCCGCACGGATACGGCGGCCAAGCATACGGTATCGAATTTCCCGATCCCGGTCGTCGTCATCGAACAGGACGGGACCGTCAAGTGGTTCAATCCGCGGTTTTCGGATCTCTTCGACGAAGAAGAGCTCTACGATCGCCCGATTCGGGATGTGATACCGACGCTCAATCTCGATCATCTGGCGACCGGGTTTACGCAAAGCGATATCGCTGTCGGCTCGAGGCTCTTCCATATTGTGTCCAGCAAGGTGGATGAGAGCGACGACACCGTCCTCTATCTCTTGGACGACACCGAGCATGCGCAGTTGCTGGCGCGATATCAGGCGGAGCAGAGCGTCGTCGCGCTCGTGCATGTCGACAATCTGGACGATGTGATCGCGGATACGCGCGAGGACAAGGTGCCTTTCGTCACATCGGACATCGAAAAGAGAATTCTCGGTTGGGGTGCGCGGATGCACGCCCTCATCAAAAAATACGCCGGCGATAAATACATCGTGGTGATGACGGCGCAGGACCTGCAGCGACTCGAAAATGACAAGTTTCGCATCCTGGATGAAGTGCGGGAAATCGATTCGGGCAATCGGATCCCGATCACCCTCAGCATCGGGATCGGTCAGAACGGCGAGACCCTAGCTTCCTTGGAGGAAGAAGCGTTCGCTTGTCTGGAGCTCGCTCTCGGACGGGGAGGCGACCAAGCGGTCGTCAAGAAGAACAGCAACTTTGAGTTTTATGGTGGCAAATCGAAGGCGGTCGAACGTCGAAATCGTGTCAAAGCGCGCGTCATCGCTCATGGCTTTCGTTCGCTCGTCGATGAGAGCAGCCGCGTCCTGATTATGGGACACCGTATCCCGGATATGGACTCGTTCGGCGCTTCCGTCGGAGTGTACCGCGCGGCGAGAATGCGGGGCGCCGAGGCGCATATCGTTCTCGCGGAGCCATCGGATGCGATCGAGGCGGTCTATCACACGATCATGGGGATCGATGAATACTCGTTTATCCCGGGGGAACGCGCGATGGAAATGGTGGATGAGCGCACATTGCTCGTCGTCGTCGATACGCACAAACCGAGTCTGACGGAATATCCGCCCTTGGTGGAGGCCTGCGATCGCGTTGTGCTGATCGACCATCATCGTCGCAGCACGGAGTTCATCGACAAGGCCGTCATCAAGTATCTCGAACCCTACGCTTCGAGCGCGTCCGAGCTGGTGACCGAGATGCTGCAGTATATGACCAACCGTCCGGAGATTCTCAAGGAAGAAGCGGATGCTCTCCTCGCGGGGATCACGGTCGACACCAAGCATTTTACACTGAAGACGGGGGTGCGGACCTTCGACGCGGCGGCTTTCCTGCGAAAGCAGGGCGCGGATTCGATTAAGGTGCGACAATTGTTCCAGGACGACATCGAGATCTTCATCGAAAAGGCGGCGATCGTCAGCACGGCACAGAAATATCACGAGAACATCGCGATCTCGACGGCGGCTTCGGATTCGGAGCATATTCAGCTGATTGTCGCGCAGGCGGCGGACGATTTGCTCGACATCAAGGGAATCGCCGCATCCTTTGTCATCGCGCGGCGACCGGACGGAGTCACCTTTATCTCGGGACGTTCGCTCGGCGAGGTCAATGTGCAGGTGATTCTGGAATTGATCGGCGGGGGCGGTCATCTCGAAGTCGCCGGTGCTCAATTTGCGGATAAGAGCGTCGAAGAAGCCAAGGAGCTCCTCATCGGCGCGATCGAACAATATTACAAGGAAGGAGAGAATGAATGAAGGTCATCTTGCTGAAAGATATAAAGGGAACGGGAAAGAAGGGGGAGATCATCAACGCTTCCGACGGCCATGCGCGCAACTATCTGATCCCGAAGGGCCTTGCCAAGGAAGCGACAGCGGGCAATGTCAAGGAGCTCGAGAACCAAAACGAGACGAAAAAGAAAAAAGCCGATGCGGCGCTGGCGGAAGCACAGGTGCTCGCAGCGAAACTCTCCAAACTTGAGGTGCGCTTTCGATCCAAAGCGGGCGAGGGCGGCCGACTGTTCGGCTCCATCACCAATAAGGACATCGCGGACCAATTGGAGAAGACGCATGGCATCGCTCTCGACAAGAAAAAGATCTCGATGGACGATCCGATTCGCACCCTGGGCGCGACCAAGGTGCATGTCAAGGTCTATCCGAATGTCGGAGCCGAACTCAAGGTGATCGTCGAGGAGGAATAGGTGCAAGAGTTGCCTTTTGACGAGGCGGCGGAACGCGCGCTGATCGGATTGATCCTTTTGGATCCTGACCGACTCGGAGATGTGCACGAGATCCTGCACACTCCCGAGATGTTTTATGTGCGCCACAACCGGCTCATCTACGAGTCGATCCTGGCGATGTACGGTGGCGGGCAGAGCATCGATGCCGTCACGGTCGCCAACTATCTGGAAAAGAACCAGCAACTCGAACAGGTTGGGGGCTTTGAGTACCTTAAAAATTCGGTGGATGAAGGGATTATGATCAGCGACGCGGCTGCGGTCGCCCGCATCCTCTACGATCATTATCTGTTGCGTACTCTGATCCTCACATCCAACGAGATCGCAGCGAAGGGATATGCCAAATCCGATGCGGCGGAGCTCCTCGAAGAAGCGGAGCAACGGATCTTTGAGATCGCGATGAAGAAAAACCGGCGCGGCCTCGTATCGATCAACGAAATTCTGCCGGAAATCTATGAGCGGATCCGGACGATGTACTCCAATCCGCAAGCGATCCAAGGCATCTCGACGGGATTCCCGGATCTGGATGCGATGACGACCGGATTTAAGCCATCTGAACTGATTCTGATTGCGGCGCGCCCGTCGATGGGAAAAACGGCGCTCGCCATCAACATCGTCCAGCATATGGCGGTTCACGAGAACAAAAAGGTCGCGATTTTCAGCCTTGAGATGGATGCGAAGTCCTTGGTCGATCGGATGCTCAGCGGTCAGACCTACATCGAATCCAACAAGATCAAATCCGGCGATCTGACCGCCGATCAGATGGAGACGCTCGGCAGAGCGCAGTCGTATCTCGCGCGGGACAATATCTTCATCGATGAGACCTCCGGCATCTCCGTCACGGAGATGCGTTCGAAGCTCCGAAAGCTCAAAATGCAGAAGGGGCTCGATGTCGTGATGATCGACTACATCCAACTGATGAGCGGAGACGGCAAGGCGGGTGAGAATCGACAACAGGAGATTTCGTACATCTCGCGTTCGCTCAAGGCGATCGCACGGGAGATGCAGTGCCCGGTCATCGCGCTGTCGCAGCTTTCCCGTGCCAACGAACAGCGCGGAGACAAAAAGCCGATTTTGTCCGACCTGCGTGAATCCGGTGCGATCGAGCAGGACGCGGATCTCGTTTTGTTTATCCACCGCGAAGAATACTACAAACGTGAGCAGACCGACGAAAAGCTCAAAGGGGTCGGCGAGATCATCATCGCGAAGCAGCGAAATGGTGAGACCGGTTCGATTTATCTTGCTTGGCTCGGCCAGTACACCTTGTTCCGTCCCTTGACGCGACAGACGATCGATTCCTGATGACGGACCGCGTGGCGAACCTCGGGGCATTGGATTCTGCGCAAGTGGAGTATCGGCTGCTGACGTATGCGGATGTCTCCACCCTTTCGAATTGGAGCGAAAGCTCGGATTTGAGGCTCAGCCACTACACATTTACGCATTTTGACCAAGAGGATCTGCTGGACTGGTACCATGCGAAGCAAAAATTTCTTTCGAAGAAATTGTTCGGTCTGGTGATCGACGGGCAGGTGATCGGATTTGTCACCCTCCGGCAGATGAACTTCATCACGCGTTCCGCGATGCTCGGCGTCGCGATCGATCCGGCGCATCTTTCTCTAGGTTACGGTTCGGAGCTGTTGCTCCGCCATCTGGACTATGTGTATCGTCGGTTTCCGATCGACACGATGTACTTGCAGGTCGCGACCTTCAACCATCGCGCGATTCGGGCATACAAGAAGGTCGGCTTTTTTATCGAAGGAGAGCCGAGATGGGACGCCTACGAAAATCAGGCGTTTAAATGGAATCTGCTCAAGGAGGATCCGGAGCATTTTCGTGTACGCGACGGCGTATTGGAGAGTTTATTTTACCGAATGAAGCATAGCAGCGGAACGGTGCGCCGGAAGGCGCATGCGAAGATCAATTTGGCACTCGACGTCGTGCGGCGTCTGCCCAATGGATACCATGAACTGGAGATGGTGATGCAGTCGCTTTCTCTCGCGGATGATGTGATTCTGCGCCGAAGGAAGGATGCCGAATGGACGCTCGACACCGATGCGGAACTCAATCATCCGGACAATCTCGCTCTGCGTGCGGCGCGTCTGATGGCGGAGACCTATGCGCTTCCGAGCGGTGCGGATATCGCGATCATCAAGCGGATCCCGGTCGCGGCCGGGCTGGCGGGAGGAAGTGCGGATGCCGCAGCGGTGATTCACGGCATCGACGAACTCTTCGAGCTCGGCCTGGGTCTCGAAGAAAAGTCCGCTCTCGGGCTGCGCCTCGGCGCGGATGTGCCGTTTTGCCTGATGGGCGGCACGGCAGTCGCGCGTGGGATCGGGGAGTTGCTGGAGCCGATCGCGATCCGAGAGCCGATGACCTATGTGCTGGTCACACCGGAAGTCTCGGTCTCGACGAAGGAAGTCTTTGATTCCTTGGATCTCGGAAAAATGGAAGACGACATGCGGCCGAATGTCACAGAACTTGCATATGTTTTGCAAAACAGTCCCCGGGATTTGGCACAAAAGTACATGAAAAATATTCTGGAATCTGTTACAATATCAAGGCTACCTGAGATTGAGGAGATCAAGCAAACGCTTCGAAACAGCGGAGCGGAGCATGCTCTGATGTCCGGAAGCGGTCCAACCGTGTGGGGGTGGTTTCGCGACCGCGAGGCGGCCAAACGAACTTACGAAACACTCAAGCAACGATATAAAAATTGCTTCCTTTGTGAAGCGGGGAAAGTGGAGGAATGAATTGACCCTTTTTGAACAGAATGGAAACAAACCACTGGGAGATTTGGTTTTTGACTATTTGCGGAAACAAATCTTGTCCGGCGAACTGAAACCGGGCGAGCGTTTGATGGAAGTGGAGCTTTCGGAAGAGCTCGGTGTCAGCCGTACACCGGTTCGTGAGGCGATGCGAAAACTTCAGAAGGAGAAATTCGTCGTGATGTACCCGCGCCGCGGGACCTATGTCGCCGATCTCAAGAAAGCGGATGTGATTCAGGTGCTCGAGGTGCGAAAGGATCTCGAAGGATTTGCCGCATATCTGGCAGCGGCACGCATGACACGTGAGGAGCTCGAAGAACTGCGGGCGATGATGCACGGCTTCGAAGACGCTCTCGCGCGCGATGACCGCAAGCAGATGATTCACTACGACAACGCCTTCCATAACAGCGTCCTCAAGGGAACCAAAAACATCAAATTGATGGAGATTATCGAAGACTTGCAGGATCAATTCCAGCGGTTCCGCCTTCAGTATTTCCAAGAGATGGAGAATTTCGCGGAGATTCAGCAGGCGCACAAGCGCATCTTTGACGCCGTACGCGGGGGGAATCCGCTGGTCGCTCGTGACGAGGCGGAGCAACATGTCGAATCGATCAGCGAACGCGTGAAGCAATGGATCGACAACTAAAACCCGGTTCCCATGCCGAGTGCGCGGAATGCGCGCTGTTTTCCGGGATGACGGACGAAAACGAGGAAGGCGCGAAGCAAATTCCGATCTTCGTTCGCTCGACCATCGTGAACGATGACGACAAGCATGTGACCGAGATCTATACCACGGCGAAGTTTCGTCAACGTAATGGGAAGAGCTACATCACATACGATGAGTCGGAACTGCTCAACGCAAGCGAACAGCGGCGCACGCTGACGTATCGCGACGGCGTCGTCGAGATCATCCTCTTTGGTCAGCAGACGCGATCGCAGATCCGACTCGAGATCGATCGAAGACACAGCAATTATTATCATACCGAATACGGTGTGTTTGAAATGACCACCATGGCGCGTTCCATCGTTTGGGACGATCGGGCGCATCATGTCCGGCTCGAATACGATCTCGATATTTCGGGCAATCTTTCGCGCGTGCTGATCGAGATCGACGAGTTCAAAAATGGGCGCGGGTGATCCGGCGGAGGGGCGATGAAGCGATTCTTTGACACCAAAACGATGTTTCGGATTTTAGAGCAGGTTTCGGACGGGATTCAATTCATCGACGCCGAGGGATACCTGACCTATTGCAATCCTGCCGCCGCCAAACTCGACGATATTTCAATCCGGGATTCGATCGGGAAGCATATCACCGAGGTCTATCCTTCGTTGCGCGAAGAGGAGAGCACGATATTGCAGGTATTGCGCAATGGGGTGCCGATTTTTGGGCGGGAGCAGAGCTACTACAATTACAAAGGAAAACCGGTCGCGAGCGTCAACACGACCTTGCCGGTGCACGACGCCGAAGGGCGCGTGCTGGGGGCGATTGAAATCTCACGCGATCTGACGGAATTTCGCGCGCTCAATGAGCGCGTTTTAGATTTGTCCAGACGCGCGTTTGAAGCGTCCAAAACGGAGGCTAAGACCGGGCGGCAGAACCGCAGATCCGCCGAGGTTTCGGTATCCGAAGAGTCGGAATCCCGCGGTTTTCAATTCGACGACATCCGCACCCAAAATGCGGAATTTCTCCGCGTCAAATCCGTCGCGCAAAAAGCGGCAAAGACGGATATCCCGGTGCTGATCTATGGGGAAACCGGAACCGGAAAGGAGCTCCTGACCCAGTCGATGCACAATGCGTCGCATCGAAAGGACGAGCCCTTCATCGCACAAAACTGCGCCGCATTGCCGAGTACCTTGCTCGAAGGGATCCTCTTTGGGACGGTCAAGGGCGGATTCACCGGAGCGATCGACCGCCCGGGACTCTTTGAGCTCGCCGATCATGGCACCTTGTTTCTGGACGAGATCAATTCGATGCCGATCGAGTTGCAGGCGAAACTGCTTCGTGTGCTCCAAAACGGTCAGATTCGGCGTGTGGGAGATACCCAGGAGCGAAGCGTCGACGTGCGCATCATCGCGGCGACCAACATCGACCCCAACAAGGCGCTGGAACAGGGTCTGATCCGGCGGGATCTCTATTACCGCCTCAACACCGTCACTCTCTGGATTCCCAAGCTGGCGGATCGCCGTGAGGACATCCCTTTGCTCACGGAATACTTCATCAAAAAATACAATCAAAAATTATATCGAAGCATTCAAGGTGTCTCCGACGCGGTGATGTCTCTCTTTCTCGCGTACCCTTGGGACGGAAATGTGCGCGAGCTCGAGCATGTGATCGAAGCCATCGCCAATTTTAACACCGACGATCGGATCGAGATCGAAGATCTGCCTTACAATATGCGCCAGTATTATGCGGAACATATCGCCGGGAAGCCGACTCCATCGCTCAAAGGCGGGCTGGTGGCTGCGGTCGTCGATCTCGAGCATCGATTAATTCGAGAAGCGCTTGCCGCGACGGGAGGAAATGTCACCAAGGCGGCCGCATTGCTCGAGATCCCGCGGCAGACGCTGCAATATAAAATGCGTGAGCTGGAATAGAATATACCTGCCGGATTTTGGGCGGTTGCTAAATTTTCGGCATTTCTTTTTTGTGTTATTGATATTTTATAGACAATATTTCGGTTCGATTTCATTTCCATCCAGAATTTTCTTGCTCTACAAGTTCTCAAACTTAGTTAAATCAATTGCAAGGGATAAGGGGCGACGAAATTTGTGAAAATGCGTTAATTGAAATTCATTATCAACTGGTTGGCATATATCTTGCGTAACAATTGGGAGGATCGTAAGATCGATGGAACGAAAAACATTATCGAATTTCGATGGTACAGAAGGAGGAGACATGAGAAAAGGGGATCGTTTCGGTACGCACCGCGTAATCCGTCCGGAGGGCATTCTGCCACAACCTGCAGAAGTAATTTCAAATGACATGGAAATCTATGACAATGAGATTTTGATCGATGTACAGACGCTCAACATCGACTCGGCTTCGTTCACGCAGATCAAGCAAGAAGCGGAGGGAGATCTCGAAAAGATCAAAGAGATCATGAAGGGCATCGTCGCACGCTTCGGGAAGCACAAGAATCCGGTGACCGGATCCGGCGGAATGCTGATCGGTACGGTCGAGCAAATCGGACCGGCGCTCGAAGGCAAGACCGATCTGAAAGTCGGCGACAAGATCGCGACGCTCGTATCGCTCTCGCTGACTCCGCTGCGCATCGATGAAATTCTCGAAATCCGCAAGGACATCGACCAAGTCGACATCAAAGGGAAAGCGATTCTGTTCGAATCCGGAATCTATGCGAAGATTCCAAATGATATCCCGGAAAATCTGGCGCTGTCGGTGCTCGACGTCGCAGGTGCTCCGGCTCAAACCGCGAAGCTCGTCAAACCGGGTCAAACCGTTCTCGTCATCGGCGGCGGCGGAAAATCCGGTATGCTCTGCCTCTACGAAGCGAAAAAGCGTGCGGGCGTGACCGGAAAGGTACTCTGCCTCCAGACCAGCAATCGTCAAGAGCGCCGCGTCATGGACAATGGACTTGCCGACGAATACATCATCGCGAATGCGACCGATGCGGTCGAGGTGCTCCGTAAGGTAGAAGCGGCGACCAATGGCGAGATGTGCGACGTCGTCATCAACTGTGTCAATGTCCAAAACACCGAGATGTCTTCGATTCTGGCTTGCAAAGACGATGGAATCGTATACTTCTTCTCGATGGCGACCAACTTTACCAAAGCGGCTCTGGGAGCGGAAGGTGTCGGAAAAGACGTCACCATGATCGTCGGAAACGGATACACCAAGGGGCATGCTGAGATTACATTGCAGATCATCCGCGAAAGCGCAACGCTTCGCAAAATTTACGAAGAGCTCTACGCTTAGTGAGCTCAGAACCAAAGAATGGGGGAATCATGAGACATTACACCGAAGTTGAACTCTGGAAAAATGTAACCCAGGAGCAATGGGACTCTTGGGAATGGCAATTGCGCAACCGCATCACCGATCTGGAGACCTTAAAGAAAGTCATCACTCTGACAGAGAAAGAGGAAGAAGGCGTCGTCAAGTCGCTCCAAATCCTCCGTATGGGGATCACACCGTACTATGCACTGCTGATGGATCCGAAGGATCCGAAATGCCCGGTGCGTATGCAGGCGGTGCCGACGGTCAACGAGACCTTCAAAAGTCACGCGGACATGGACGACCCGCTCCACGAAGATGGAGACTCTCCGGTTCCGGGCTTGACGCATCGTTATCCGGACCGTGTGCTCTTCCTGATCACCGACATGTGCTCGATGTACTGCCGTCACTGTACGCGCCGTCGCTTTGCCGGCCACAATGACGCGGGCGTTCCACGGGATCGCATCGACCGCGCGATCGAGTACATCCGCAATACGCCGGTGGTTCGTGACGTATTGCTGTCCGGCGGAGACGCGCTGATGGTCTCGGACAAATTGCTCGAGTACATCATCAGCAAGCTGCGCGAGATCCCGCATGTGCAGATCATCCGCCTCGGCTCGCGCACACCGGTCGTATGCCCGCAGCGCATCACTCCGGATCTGGTGAACATGCTCAAGAAGTATCACCCGATCTGGCTCAACACACATTACAACCACTCCAAAGAGATCACCCCGGAAGCGAAGCGTGCTTGTGCGCTCCTCGCTGACGCGGGCATCCCGCTCGGAAACCAATCCGTTCTCCTCAAGGGCATCAACGATTCGGTTCATGTCATGAGAGATCTGGTTCACAATCTCGTCATGATGCGGGTGCGCCCTTACTACATCTACCAGTGCGACCTTTCGATGGGAATCGAGCACTTCCGTACTCCGGTCTCCAAGGGAATCGAGATCATCGAAGGACTCCGGGGTCACACATCCGGTTACTGCGTGCCGACATTTGTCGTCGACGCGCCGGGCGGCGGCGGAAAGATTCCGGTTATGCCGCAGTATATGATCTCGCAATCGCCGGAGCGCGTCGTTCTGCGTAACTACGAAGGCGTTATCACGACATATGAGCAGCCTTCCTGCTACGATTCGGAGCGCGAAGGCGCTGTGGAAACGCAGGAACAAAAAGATCACAAGATCTTCGGTGTCGGCGGTCTGCTCCAAGGCAGCCGTGTGACCATCGAGCTCAAAGAGCTGGAACGTACGATCCGCAATACGCACGAATGATCGAGCTCTTCGTCGGCAAACATCGAGTTGTTTCGATCATCGGCATGGCGAAAAATGCAGGCAAGACGGTCGCGCTGAATCATCTGATCGAGGAGTTGGGAGACGCCGAGATTCCGGTTGCTCTCACCTCCATCGGTCGTGACGGCGAGACCGTCGACCTGGTGACCCAGACGGACAAGCCGCGCGTGTATGTGCCGCGCGGCACTCTGATCGCGACGGCGGAGCAGCTGTTCAATCTCGGGGAGACCCGGATGGAGGTCCTCGAGGTCACAAGGCATCGTACCCCGATGGGAAAGGTGATGATCGCACGAGCACTCGCGGACGGATTTGTTCAGATCGGCGGTCCGTCGACGAGCAGCGAGATTCGCGACGTTTCGGAGAGAATGCTCGCACTCGGCGCGCAGGTCGTGCTGATCGACGGAGCGCTCGACCGTCTGTCCAGTGCTTCGCAGCTTGTGTCGGATGCCTGCATCCTTTCGACCGGAGCGAGCGTCAATCGGTATATGAACACGACGCTTCAGCGCACGGCTCAACTGGCGGAGATTTTTAAGCTGCCTCAGACCGAGGATGACTGGGTGCGCCGGGCTTGGATCGAGGCGGCGGAGCCGATGTTGGTTGAGCTCCGAGCAAACCCCGACGGATCGGGGGAGGGTAAGGAGCTGGGGACTCGCCCGCTCGGCATCCGGACAATGATCGGAGAGGGCATCCGCGTCGCAACTCAGGTGGACGAGAACAGCCGCTATCTGATCGTGAAGGGGTCGTTGGTCGCAGAGACGCTGCGTCGCTTTGTCGAGTCGACTCCGCATTTTCGATCGATCGAATGGGTGATCGGCGATGCGACGGATTTGTTTGTCGATGAAACGACTTGGAAATACCTCAAGCGCGTCGGAGTGCGACTCTCGGTCGTCCATCCGATTCGGTTGCTGGCGATCACCGTCAATCCGACTTCGCCGTCGGGGCACAGCTATGACTCCGCTTTGTTCCGCAGCAAGTTGCAGGAGATGGTGGGGGAGACGCCGGTGATCGATGTGTTTGACACATGATTCTGATATGAGGGGGAAGGGCACATGATCATTACGCCGGAGGAGATGTCCAGATTGGATATCGAGTTCATCACATCGCGCTTGGGCGTGGTATCTCCTTACGGCGAGCGCTTGCGCCGCCAACTCAAGGTTTATGGGCCGGAGGAAAGACGGCTGCTCGAGGAAGAATACGATCGTGTCGATGCGGCAGTGGAGCTCTTTGCGCGAAAGCGTTCCGAGCTCTTTGACATCAAGTCGACCCTCTCGGAGTTCAAACAGCTCCAGCTGACGCTCGAGAGAATCGAAGGCGGTCACACGCTTTCCGTGATGGAGCTGCACGAAGTCAAGATCGCTTGCCGCAATATGGAGCGATTGCGCGGACAACTCGAGCGCATCAAGTGGAACGAGACGGTGAAGGCGTACGCGCTCGAATCGGCTCGTCCGGTCGTCGATCTCCTCGATCCCGATCGAGAAGACACCTCGACTTTCCACATTTATTCCAGCTATTCCAAACGACTCGGTGACATACGAGAGCAGTTGCTTCGTCTCGAAATCGAATCCAAGCGCAAGGTCAAAGAAGTAGCCGCCGCTTTGGCGGAAGAGGGATATACCGTTGCGCAAGGTGTGATTCGGGTGCGCGCTACCGATGCAGAGCGCATCGAAGCCGCGAATTCCGATCCTCGGCTGATCTATCGCTCCGACACGGGGCAGGCGAAGGGCTACACCATCGCGGTGGCGGCAGAGTACGAGCGCCGGATGGAGGCGCTGCGAACGGAGGAAGAGGAAGAAGAGTTTGAGGTACGAACTCGTTTGACACTCGAGCTCGCAAAGGATTTACCGATGCTGATCGGTAACTTCGATTCGATCGGTCGGATCGATTTACTGATCGCAAAAACGCAGTTTACCGTAGCGTTCCGGCTGACCCGACCGCATATCGGCGAGACGGTCCGGCTGGGTGGAGCCAGACATCTCAAAGTGCAGGTTCAACTCGAGAAACAGGGAAAGAAATTTACTCCGATCGATATCGAGTTGTCCGGACGAGTCAATGTCATCACCGGAGCGAATATGGGCGGCAAAACGGTCTCGATCAAATTGATCGGCCAGATGATTTTGCTGGCGCAAATGGGGTTCTTCGTTCCTTGCGAAACCGCAGAAATTGTACTTTTCGATCGTATTTTCCTCGCGGTCGGCGACATGCAGTCGATCGATCTCGGGCTCAGTACATTCGGGGCGGAAATTTTGAGGCTTCGCGACCTGCTTCGCTCCTCCTTTGACAACGCGTTGTTGTTGATCGACGAGCTGGCACGTGGAACCAACCCGGACGAGGGAGCGGCGATCTCGCGTGCTCTGATCGAGCACCTGATGACGCTCCCGGTCACGGCCGTGATCACGACACATTTCGACGGTTTGACGGAAGTCAGCGGCACGACTCACTATCAGGTGATCGGGCTCTCCGAGCAGAGCTCGGAGGCGATCGCCGCGTCGCTCGCTCACATCGGAGAGGGCGAAACGGACAAACTGAGATTGCATGAATTTATGGACTATCGACTCCGCAAGGCACTCCCGGATAAGCAGATTCCGAAGGAAGCGCTGCGAATCTCGGAGTTGCTGGGTCTCGAGCCGCAAATTGTCGCTCGGGCGCGCAGAATATTAGGAGGCTATCATGAGTAAATTGAACTTGGATCAGCAGCTGATCGCAAAAGCGCGAAACAGCGCGCGTTTGATTGCTGCGGAGACGCAGGGTTTTATCGATAAGCATACGACCGTGACCGTCGAACGGACGATCGCGCGTCTGCTCGGGATCGACGGCATCGACGAGATCGAGCGTCCTCTCGCCAACGTCGTTGTCGACGACATCAAGGCGAGCGGAGGGTTGGGCGAAGGCATCGCGTTCTACCTCGGAAACGCGATGGTCCAACTGGGAAAAACGGCACAAGAGATCGCGGAGATGGTCGCAAAGGGTGAGCTCAAGCTGACCGAGGTCAAGCTCGCTCCGGTGGAGAAGATTCATGCCCGTGTCGAAGAGGAAGCACGCAACATGGTCGCTCGGATCGCGGCAAACCGCGCAGAACGAGACAATCTCATCCAAACGCTCGGAGAAGGTCCGCGACCGTATCTCTACGTCATCGTAGCGACCGGTAATATTTACGAGGATGTCCTGCAAGCGCAGGCCGCAGCGCGTCAGGGTGCCGACATCATCGCGGTCATTCGTACGACGGCGCAAAGCTTGCTTGACTACGTGCCTTACGGTGCGACGACCGAAGGATTCGGCGGTACCTATGCGACCCAGGAGAACTTCCGCATCATGCGCAAAGCGCTCGATGAAGTTGGTAAGGAGGTCGGGCGCTATATTCGACTTTGTAACTATTGCTCCGGTCTCTGTATGCCGGAGATCGCTGCGATGGGAGCGATCGAGCGACTTGATGTCATGCTCAACGACGCGCTCTACGGCATCCTCTTCCGCGACATCAATATGCAGCGTACCCTGGTCGACCAATACTTCTCACGTATCATCAACGGGTTCGCCGGCATCATCATCAACACGGGCGAGGACAACTACCTGACGACGGCGGATGCGATCGAAGAGGCACATACCGTTCTCGCGTCGCAGTTTATCAACGAGCAATTTGCGCTTCTCGCCGGTCTTCCGGAAGAGCAGATGGGACTCGGACATGCCTTTGAAATGAACCCCGAGACGACGGACGGCTTCCTGCTTGAATTGGCTCAAGCGCAGATGGCGCGGGAAATCTTCCCGAAGGCCCCGCTGAAATATATGCCTCCAACGAAATTTATGACGGGGGATATCTTTAAGGGCCATATCCAAGACGCGCTGTTCAATATGATCAGCATTATGACGCAGCAAGGTCTGCAGCTTCTCGGCATGCCGACGGAGGCGATCCATACCCCGCTCCTGATGGACCGCATGCTCAGCATCGACAATGCACGGTATATTTTTAACAATATGCGTCATCTCGGGGACGAGATTGAGTTTAAACAAGACGGTATGATTCAGAAGCGCGCACAAAGCGTGCTTGCCGAAGCGGCAAAACTGCTCGAAGAAATCGAGTCGATCGGGATTATGGCGACCATCGAGCAAGGAAAGTTCGCTGCCGTCACAAGAAAAATGGATGGCGGAAAAGGTCTTGACGGTGTTACCAAGAAAGGAGACCACTACTTCAATCCATTCATTCCGCTGATGCTCGGTTCGAGCGCAGCGAATGCGCAATAGGAGGCGACTATGAGTATCGATTTGACCCGTATTAAACCATATGGAGATACCCTCGATGACGGGATGATGCAGCTCTCATTCAGCTTGCCTGTCCCGCTTTCCGAGGAAGCAAAAGAAGCAGCTCGTCAGATGGCGAGCAAGATGGGTCTCGACGAGCCTTCTGTCGTCTACGCACGCGACCTCGGCGTCGGATTTACCTTTTTTGTGATGTACGGAAAATGCACACACACCGTGGATTTTACCAAGATCGAAGTCACCAAGGTCGATTCGGATGTAATGGAGATGGGTGAGGTCGAGGCGTTCATCAAAGAAAATTTTGATCGCGATATCGTGATCGTTGGAGCGTGTACGGGAACGGACGCGCATACGGTCGGGATCGATGCGATCATGAATATGAAAGGCTATGACGGACACTACGGACTGGAGCGTTACCAAGGGATTAAGGCTTACAACTTCGGTGCTCAGGTTCCAAACGAAGACCTCATCGCGAAAGCGATTGAACTCAATGCGGACGCGATCATCGTGTCGCAGATCGTCACACAAAAGGATGTTCACATACCGAACCTCACGCAACTGATCGATCTCCTCGAATCCGAAGGCATCCGCGACAAGGTAGTGGTCTGTGCCGGAGGCCCTCGGATTTCGCATGAACTTGCCAAAGAGCTCGGTTATGACGCCGGATTCGGCACCGGAACCTACGCTGAAGACGTCGCGAGCTTCATCGTTCAGACACTGAAGGAACGCGCCTAAATGGACTTGCGTCGTTCTCGCATCCTTTTGGTGCTTGCGGCATCCGTGCTGTTCGGTCTGTACTTCTGGTATTTTTCCGCGCTGGGAAAGGCGGAGCCGATCGAAATGCCGGGAGACTATGAAGCGGTTCCGGTACCTTCTCTCGTGGTCACACCGATCGCCGACGCTCTGATTGGGAAAGAATATCGCTTCGAACGGCGTTTGGGGGATGTACATCCGCACACCGTCGCTCGCATTGTCGAAGAGGACGGACAGTTGTACGAACAGACATTGCGGTTTCAGCATGCGATCTCGGTGCATCCGCTGCATACGACACTCATCTTTGAGGAAGTGGAACGCAGCAGCACCGATCAACGCCGTGAAACCTTCCTTTGGATCGATTTGGAGCTGTCCTTTCCCTTTGACCCGACGAATGCTCCGATCGATTCCAGAGAAATGGAGGCATCCTTCGGTGGTGCAAGCTTTCGAGGGGAACTGGAATTGTTCGAAGAAATATCCTTTGCGGATGTTGACGGTCCACGTCTTCTGTACCGCGGTCGGTTGTTCCATCGCGGCGACCATGGATTTTAAATTGATCGTCTCCCTCTAGGTCGAGGGGGACTATTATTATGTTGTGATTGTCTCTCGCAGCAGATTCCGCTTCGCGACCAAAGACGCTCGGTCAAGCCGGTGACGGCGGTACTCGCGGCTTGGACCTTGGTGTTGCTCGTACTTAGTGTTTCGTCCAGGGAACGGATGAAGGTGAAGTAAACGGAGAATCTAAACTTCTTGACCGGTGTTCGTAATTAAGATACAATTAACTCAACAACACATGTGTTTGGGAACATCAAATACTAGCCGGGGCTTGCAACGGTTGTTTACGAGGGTTATATCTACCCGGATGAGTCCATTACGCCGAATCATCTCACTGTTCCTACTGTTGAACGCTAGTATCTGTGCCCCTCGCTTTTGTGAGGGGCATTTTTGTCTGGAGGTTGTATGCTGCGATTGGAGTTGAAAAAGTTGCTGCGGCGTCGCTATCTCTGGATTTTAATTTTAGGATCGTTTTTTATCGTTTCTTTTCATGTTTCTGCATTGCGTTCGATCGATATTCTGAAATTTAACTATCAGACAGAGGTAAACTGGTTTTCGAAAAATCTCGAACCGTTTCGTGAACTGACTGATCGCCACTTATCTTCTGATAAATTTCGTAGTTTTTATCAGATGTTTACTTTAAAGAGTCGAGTTTTTAGTGATTATAGAGAAGTGCTTCGAAAGATATTCTTGACAATACGGAAGGAAGGAAGTACCGAGACGGAGCAAGAAAAACAGTATACAGAGACTTTGTACAGAGCTCTTACTTATTTCGAGGAGTTGACTGGAATTTTTGATTTAAAGCGCAGTATCGCCTTGGACGAAGCAACAAAATGGGAGTTTTTGGCTCATCAACATATGCTTCAGACGGGACGTCATCAAGTGGATCTCCGGTACGCGATGAATCTGGGACGTTT
>JAUMWO010000151.1 GCA_030529605.1 Bacillota bacterium
CGAATGAACGGTTCTCCGGAAGTGGATTCGCTGGATTCCTATCAGGATGTCTCGCCGAACGCGTACTACGCAAAAGCGGTCGCTTGGGCGAAGAAAAACCAAGTGATCCGAGGTTACAGTGCCGATAAATTCGGTCCGGAAGATCGCATCACCCGCGAGCAGCTGGCTGTCATCCTTCAGCGCTATGCGACGCAAATGAAATACGATGTGAAATTGACCGGTGATGTTTCCGTCTTCGGCGATCACCAAGACATCAGCGCTTACGCTCTCGATGGAATGCGCTTTGCAGTCGGCTCCAATCTGATGAAGGGAACCGAGCTTGGATACCTCAATCCACGCGGCAAGGCAACACGTGCGGAAGTAGCGAAAGTGATTATGAGCTTCTACCAAGAGTTTCTCAAATAATGAGCGACCAAGGCGGCCGGCGAAAGCCGGTCGCTTATTTTTTTACTTGAAACACGAATACACTGATCTTTCAATCTTTTCGTATCGAAATCCATTCTTATGACATAAATGTTGCGTAAATGTTTATAAGATGTTATCATAGCGGAGTAGACCATCATAACTGTGCCGCATTCGAATGGATTTCAATGCGTAGCGAAAAGGAGAAAATGATGAGAAAGAGTTGGCTGACCCTGTTACTTTGCCTCTGTCTCGTTCTGCCGATGATGCCCGGAGTATCGTATGCGAACGAACAACCAGAATTGACGATTTCGGAAACGGCTGAAAATCCGATCGATTCCACAACCACCGAGCCGGATTCCATTCCGGCTGATTTGACGGAATCCTCAGAAACGGGTGAGGCAACTTCATCCGAGTCTTCGTCGGAAGGCGAGCAAGCACCGATCGAAGAAGCAACGCTTCCTGAAAACACGGAGCTCACTGACGAACAAATGCTCGAAGGCGCGATGCCGACCGGGGGAAAAACTGATCATTTTGATCGGGTAATTGGAGAAGGGCAAAGCGAAAGTTGGTCTCTAGGAACAGTTAAAGAATTTCTTAAGCCAGAAAATAATGGAAAATTCGTTGAGATAAAAGCAGGTGGAAAGCTCATTTTTCCCGGTGAATTTATTATCGGCGGCAAGTCGTTTCAGATTGATAATGGATCTCTCCGATTTGAGAACCGAAGTGGAAAGTTGACTATAATCCTAACCTCTGCTTCGAAATCAACGCTTGATGTCTATTTGGATTTGGGATTGACAAACAAATACGTTTTATCAGACCCTGCGGATCTTGTGATTGAAGAGGGAGCTGTTCTTACTTTAACGAATGAAGCTTCTATTCGTTTTGCGTCTGGGCCAAAAGGTCGCCTTCCGTCAAAATTGATAGTAAACGGAAAATTATATGCACCGAATCCCGGTTGTGGTTTCAACTTAAAGCACTTGCGCATGTCGGCTCCAAAGGGGTACTGGTAACCGATGGCAACCAGATTAAACTTGACAAAGAACCTCGGCTAAAGAATTTTACCTTTGAACCGGGCGCTCGAGTCGTGCTGAAAAACAAACCGATTCAATTTCTGAATCTTTCTTATATTCAATCTGGACAGAACTATATTTATTACCACGTAAATTCTCCTCAGCCGCAAGTCGTAGCAAAAATCAATGACACTCTTTACTTCTCTCTCGATGAAGCGGTCGATGCGGCTCAGATAGGTGACGTCATCGATTTGCTCACCGATGTCAATCTGGAAGGTAAGCACAGCAAGGAATGGGTTACCATCGATGCCAACGGGCATAAGGTGACAGCGACTTCCCACAAATATCAAGGGAAATTAGTACTTCCATTCGGTTCAGAGCTCACATTGGCCGGCAAAGAATTCGTCGGTTCATCCGATGGGTTCAAGTTGCAGATGAATGCGGGCGCTACAGCCACTTTGGATTTTGACGCGAACAAGTTGACGTTGAACGGGTCTGCGCTCGTTCCGACAGGACAGACTTTGGTGCTGGATCCGAGATGGTTTGAGCATGCGGAGATCGCGAACGGAGCGACGCTCGATGTTGCAGGTACGCTGAAGCTCGCATCGGGTGATACGATTGGACTGGATGCTGTAATTAACGGCAACTTAAACATACAAGAGAACGGCGGATTTGTGTTGGCTCATCATGCCACTTTGGTCGCAAACTCGGGTGCTTCCATCGACATGCAAGCCTTTGACCGTGAAAATCTGAAGGGTTTGATCACCGTCAAGGAAGGCGCAACTTTAAAAGGGAAATTGAAGTTCGGCGACAAACTGATTGCCAAAACTGTAGTTGGACCGGAAGGTTCCGACGCGGCGATCGCCTTGAAGGCGGGTGAGATTGAACTTAACTTCCGCAACCGAAGTCTCATGACTCTCAAATCGGGCGGTCGCGCAACGGTTCAAAAGGGTCAGCAGCTTTCTCTTCTTCCGGAACTGGTCGAAGAATTTGTGACACAAATCGATTCGATGCTGACTGTTGAGGGAAGACTTCGCCTCGCATCCGGCAAGGTTGTCGACGCAAACGGCTTGGTTGGGACGAAGGCCATGATTCGAGGTGGCTTCGTAGTCGCCAAAGACGGAAAATTTGAAATGGGCGAACACTCCGAAATGGTTTCCAATGGAAATGTGACGCTCCGAGAAGAAAACTTCGCCGCACTCCACGGAACCATCATTGTCGACGGGGGAAGCTTCGATGTCGTGCGAACCGGTGGCGAATCCGTTAAACTGATCGGAATTTCCGAGCTCGATACGATCCAACTTGGAGAAAAAGGAAGAGTGAAACTCGATTCGACGGCACATGAAACCGATCATACCGTGGCCACGCTCTATGGAGGCGTAACGATTCCGGAAAATCAAAAACTGACCGTACATCCGACATTCCTTGATTTGGTTGTTGTTGCAGATCAGGCGATGCTTCAGGTAAAAGGACAACTCCGACTTGCAAATGATACGGAACTCGATGTCCAAGGAGACATGCTTGTGGGCGGTTCGCTCGACGTAAGAAGCAAAGCAAAGGTATCGAGCACGAAACCGATTCAACTGCTTGAAACCGGAAAAGCCTATGTCCATGACTCCAAGACAGCGACGGCAAATCCGGTTGCAGGAACGACGATTCAACTCGCTGACGGTGCCGAACTCTACGCGAAGATGGTGCTGCACGATACAACCATTGTCGGCGGGGAGCATTCGGATGTAAATGTAAACTACGATGGCATCGTGTTTGAGCATCTCTGGAAAAAACAGCGGATCGCATACACCGTAAGTCTCAATGTCAATGAAGGAGAAGCGCTGGCGGTCACTGAGCTAAAGACCGATCACAGCGGGAAGT
>JAUMWO010000152.1:0-2926 GCA_030529605.1 Bacillota bacterium
TTCTCCCTTCAAGAGGGTGTTATAGAAGGCTTCGATCCCCAGAAAGCCTTGCTCCTGCGAGTTTACCATTCCGATCGTCGGAGCGCTCAGGCTGTGATAGGGATAAAAGCGTTTGCTGGATTCTTCGATGGAAACGCCGGTATATTCGCGATTGCGAATCAGATCTTGGATCAGGTCGGCATCGGACTTGGTGACATTCGACGCGATGCGGACGAACGGGTTTTCGCCATGAAGAATCTCTCGTCGCAGCTTCTCGATATCCAGCGCGATGATGGTGGAAAATTCCTCGAGCATGCGATTCAAACGCTCCTCGCGCCGATCGCGCTTGGAAGTCGGATCCGGCCGTAAAGCCGCAACCTCTCCGAAGATCTGATACACCTTCATCGAAGTCGCCAAGACCTCCCCGCTCTCCGTCAAAATTGACCCCCGTTCGGAGGGAATCGGAATCGTGCGGATATGCTGCATGCTCGCTTTTTCACGAGCGGCATCGGAATTGACATATTGTACGACAAACAGACGGTAGACCAAAAAGCCGAACGCCAACATACAAAGAAAATATGCGATGGTCAAACGAATGCGAATCGAATTCATCGAAGCAAATACTCCTTCGCCGTATTATACCAGAGAAAAAGAGCGACTTCAAAAACCTCTCGATTTTTGAATGTCGCTCTGTCACAAGGCCGTTGTCGTTATCGATTCAATCGAACCAGTCGGAAAATCGGTTCCTCCGAATCCTCGAGTGCAAACTGCTGCTCTTGTTTCAAACGCACGACTTGAGCTTTGTCCGGATAAATCATCCCGAACTCTTCCATCGCGATCTTCTCGACATTTTCCAGCATGGTTTGCATTTGAATCTGCACCTCGATCTCTTGCAGACGAACACGAATCGAGTGGTTTTCATTCTCCAATCGGATGTTGTCGTTGTTGACTTCATCGATCAATGTACGAATCTGGAGCAGATACAAGCAACCCGCAAGAAAAATCAGCATCGCAGCCACTTTGATGACTCCACCGACGATACGACGCAGAGTACGCTTCCATCTGAGTTCTTTTTCCATTCTCTGGGACTCGTTGTTGAGACGATCCACCTGAAATCGATTCTCCATCATCGCTTCCATTTTAAGCTCCCTCAATTCATCCTAAATCTTTTCGATTACGCGCAACTTCGCACTTCGCGATCTTGGATTTCGTTCCAGTTCATCCGGAGTCGGAACGATCGGTTTCCGAGTAATCACCCGCACTTTGGCTTTTCCTCCGCAGACACAGCGCGGAAACTCCGGTGGACAGGTGCATGGATCGGCAAGTTGTCGAAATTTGTTCTTTACGATCCGATCCTCCAGCGAATGGAAGGTGATGATCGCCATCCGCCCTCCG
This sequence comes from Bacillota bacterium, assembly GCA_030529605.1. Lineage (GTDB taxonomy): Bacteria > Bacillota > Clostridia > Peptostreptococcales > Acidaminobacteraceae > JAUMWO01. The sequence goes on from JAUMWO010000152.1 coordinate 1,375, forward strand.
ATCCGAAGCCGATCGACGCATTGCTCGATCACATCTTCGAGGATCCCCAGTTCGTTGTTGACTTCGATGCGGATCGCCTGAAAGGTCCTCTTCGCCGGATGCGGTCCGGTTCTACGCGCCGACGCGGGCACCGCTTGTTTGATCACCTCGACCAATTCCTGCGTGCTTTGAATCGGCCGACTTTTGACGATAAACTGCGCAATGCGCCTTGCCCAGTTCTCTTCTCCGTAGTCTCGGATCACCCGAAACAGTTCATCTTCTTCGTATTCATTGACCACTTGATACGCGCTTTGGTCGGCATCCCGGTCCATCCTCATATCGAGGTCACCGTCGTGCATGTAAGAGAAACCGCGATCGGCATTGTCCAATTGGTACGAGCTCACGCCGAGATCGAGCAACATCCCGTCGATCTGCGTTATGCCCAGATCCTCCAGCACATCCGTCAAATGCGAAAAATTGGATTTTGCCGGGACAAAACGCTCTCCAAATTCAGACAGTCTTCGAATTGCAGCAGCCAAGGCATCCCGATCCTGATCGATCCCGATCAATTTTCCATTCGTGAGTCGTTTTGCGATCTCGAAGGAATGTCCGCCACCGCCGAGCGTACCGTCGACGTAGATACCGTCCGATCGGATCACCAGCGCATCGATCGATTCTTGGAGCAGCACGGTCTCATGTCGAAAATCCATCATCAAATCTCCAAATTCTCCATGCCTTCCGCGATGGATTCCATATCTGCCGAAACCTCATCGATGTAAGCATTCCAACGGTCGACATCCCAGATCTCGATCCGGCTCCCCGCCCCGTTGACAAAGACTTCTTTGTCCAACGAAGCAAATTCTTTGAGCGGTTGTGGAATCAAAACGCGTCCCGCCTTGTCGATGGAACATTCGTGCGCTCCGGACAAAAAGGTACGCGCGAACGCTCGAGCATTCTTGTTGGAAAGCGGAAGCGTGCGAAGCTTCGCTTCGAATTTTCGCCACTCTTCCTCGGTATAAACGAAAAGACAGCTGTCCAGTCCCTTTGTGACATAGAAACGCTCGCCCAGATCCTCCCGAAATTTGGAAGGGATGCTGATGCGGTTTTTCGGGTCCATCGTATGTCGAAATTCACCGATAAACATGCGCTCTCCTCATCACACTTTATACCACTTTCATACACTTTTAACCACTTTACAGGCTAATCATAGCGAAAACTGGGCAAAGATTCAAGTATTTCAGCAAAAAAAACGCACAAACACAAAGTTTGTGCGAGCGGATCGAGCCCCGAGACACTCGTTTGCAGCTAAATTTTTATTTTATGTCCCTGCGCGGCAGAATGCGTGACGATTGCTTTCTGGAGATCACCACATAGAGTACGATCACGATTGCGATGAAGAGAATCGAGATCAGCTGTGCCGTCCGGAAGCCGAAGAACATCAAGGAGTCCGTGCGCAGTCCTTCGATAAAGAAACGCCCCAGAGAATACAACGCCATGTACTTCAAGAAATGCTCCCCGTAATACTTCCGACGCCGAAAGGTCAACACAAGGAAGACGAAGATCGCCAGGTTCC
>JAUMWO010000152.1:2936-3276 GCA_030529605.1 Bacillota bacterium
AGCGACTCATAGAGAAAGGTCGGATGGACTTTGACTCCGTCGATCAGGATTCCCCACGGTAGATCCGTCGGCCCCCCATGCGCTTCCTGATTGGCATAATTGCCCCAGCGGCCGATCGCCTGCCCCAAAATCAACGGCATCGAAATCAAATCCGCCAGATCGGCAAAGTTCAACTTTTTGAGTTTGCAGCAAATCCAGCCGCCGAGCAGACCGCCGAGAATCGCACCGTGAATCGCCAGTCCGCCTTCTCGAAATGCGAGTATCTTATCCGGATGCGCACTGTAATACTCCCAAGAAAACGCGACATAATAAAGTCGCGCGCCGACCACAGCCAGCGGGA
>JAUMWO010000153.1 GCA_030529605.1 Bacillota bacterium
CGAGCTTCATCGTGCGAGACGACCGGATCACTGGCAGACGGTCGAACGGTACAAGGGTTTCGGGACACACGACTGGTCCGAACGGATCCGGGAATCCAAGCCGGAGGCCGTGCTTCTCGACTGCTTGACTTTGTTGATCTCCAACCATCTCTTCGATTGCGGCGAGATCGTGGACGAGAGCAAGGTCGATCTCGTCAAAATCGAGGCGGGGATCTGCTCCGAAATCGATGCGCTGATCGCTTCGGTCGAAGATCGGGGAGATCTCATCATCGTCTCCAACGAAGTGGGGCTGGGACTTTCATCGCCTTATCCGCTCGGCAATCTTTTCCGTGACTTGTCCGGTCGCGTCAACCGGTATGTTGCGGAACGCGCGGATCAAGTGACCTTTATGGCTGTCGGGCTGCCGCTCAAACTCAAATAATTCTCTTTGTGTCCCATCCTGACAATCCAAACACTCGCCGAATCGGAGGATGCATGTTTCGTTCATTTTTGCTGATGCTCAGCTTTTTCTCTCGGATTCCCGTCGGTCGATTCGTAGAATACACGGAAGAGCGATATCGACGCGGCGTACCCCTGTTTCCTTTCGTGGGACTGGCAACCGGGGTTCCCATCGCTCTCTTTGTGTACGCAATCGGCAAAATTGGAATCGCGACGCCGCTGCATGGTCTGTTGATCACCATCGTCTATCTCGGATTCTCCGGCGGCATCCATCTGGACGGACTCGCCGACACGGCCGATGGATTTCAGTCGGGCAGAGATCGGGAGCGGATTCTGGAGATTATGAAGGATCCACGCATCGGCTCCTTCGGTGTCATCGCGTTGATCCTCTGGATGGCGATCATGGTCGTCGCATCGCCTTTGGTCAAAGATCCGCTGATTTGGCTGATGTTTCCAGCAGTCGGAAAATCGATCGCGATGTTCTTGGCAGCACGTAGCCCCTATGCGCGACCGGAAGGGGGGATGGGAAAGATCTTTATGGAGCGTGCCAATGCGCCGATTGCATTTCTTTTCCTCTTTGCATTGGGCGCCGCGATGTATTTCCGTGCTTCTTGGACCGGTGTGGCGGCAGTGATTGCTGCATTTGCTGCGGGATACTTGTCCCACAAGCGCGCACTTCGCCGCATCGGCGGTCATACGGGAGATACGATCGGGAGCATGATTGAAGTGACGCAGTTAATTTTTCTCTTGGTGACGGCATCCGGTTTGTGATATAATCTCCATATATTACGGGAGGCGAAATATTCGATACCCGTAGCAGTGAGGTTCCATGAAATTATTTCGGATGTACCGCGATCTTCTGACCAAGATCACACCAAATCTCAAGCGTTATTTCAGCGGGATGTTGTTTTCCATCTTCGCTTCGGCTTCTTTTTCGGTACTTTTCGGCATCTATCTCAAAAATATGGGGTATCAGGAAGCGGTCGTCGGAACCGTCATCGCGTTACAGACTTTCGGAATGGCGATCGGATCTCTCGTCGGTGCGGTGTTGTCCATCCGCATCGGTAAGAAGCGCAGTATGATCGCCGGTCAGTTTACGATGATCGTCTGCGGTTTGCTGATGGTCGATGTCCCGATTTTGGCCGTCACCTATGTCGCATCCTTCTTTTTCGGCATGGGGAACTCGGTCGTCAATGTCATGGGATCTCCGATCCTGTATGAAAACCTCGGCGATCAAGATCGCGTCACCGGATTTAGCTTCAATTTCGTGCTGTTCAACCTCGCCTTTACGCTTTCCAGTTTGGTTTTCGGTTATACCTCTCAATTTGTTGCAGGCTATTTGGGCGATATCGGTGGAAACCGTGTCGTCTTGAACCTCGGACTTTGCTCGTTTCTGATTTCAAGTTTCATGCTCTCCCGACTCGATGAAAAGCCCATCGAACGCAAAGAGGGGAGAATGGAGCTCTTGAGCCGCACCTTCGCCAACTACGCGACTCTACTGAAGGGCCGGCTGCTCGTCTACACGATGCAGACCAGCCTGACGGGGTTCGGTGCCGGATTGATCATTCCCTTCTTCCCTGTCTACATCAAGCATGTGCTGCAAGTACCGGACGGGACGGTCGGTTCGATCATGGCCTTTGCTCAGGTCGGCATGATCGTCGGCGGTTTGATTGTACCCGTACTTGCTCAGCGCTACGGTCGGGTGCAGACCGTCGTCGGATGCCAGCTGATGTCGATCCCGTTTTTGATCAGCATCACATTTCCTCAATCGTTTTGGCTGATCGTTTTCTCACTGTTCTTCCGTTCGATGTTGATGAATATGGCGGGACCGGTGATCAACAACCTAGCGATGGAGTTGGTCGATGACGAGCTTCGGACCTTTATGTCTTCGATGGTCTCGTTGATGAACTCGGCTTTCCGTGCACTGGGGATCTTTGTCGGTGGGATCCTGATGCAGCATTACAGCTACAATACGCCATATTTCTTCACCATCACAGCATATCTGCTCGGTACCTCCTTGCTCTATCTCGCGTTCAGCGATCGGGGAAAGGAGTATCTGGCGCGCATCAGTCCGCGATTCCGCGGCTGATCCAATCTCCGGCGCATAAAAAAACCGCCCGAAGGCGGTGTGTGATCGGCAATCGCCGAACCATTCTCTTGAATTCATTAATTCGCTTTGATCAGTTCGAGGATCTTGATGTTGATCAGTCCTCCCGGAGACTCGACCTCGACTTTGGCACCTTTCTTTTTGCCGAGCAACGCCATGCCGACAGGGGATTCGTTCGAGATCAGGCCCTTGAGCGGATCCGAGTCTACTTTGGTCACGATGGTCACTTCGTCGATTTCTTTTTCGTCGAGGTACTCGATACGAACTCGCGAACCGATCGAGACGACCTTTTTCTTGTCGCTTACTTCAACCAATTCGTAGTTTTCAAAGATCTCACGAAGTTTTTGCAGCTCGGTTTCGTTGTGGGACTGCGCTTCTCTTGCTGCGTGGTATTCTGCGTTTTCGGAGAGATCGCCGAAATCTCTGGCACGCTTAAGCTCTTCCGCGATGATTCGTCGTTTTTCGATCAACGCCTCGTAGTCTTGATTGAGTTTGTCAAGAGCCGCTTCGGTCAGTAAAGTTTTTTTCATTCGTACCTCATTTTGTACCTTTTTTCTATAGACTTAACAAGTCTATCAGACGTTCCCGATTTTGTCCACAGTAATTCATGTTTTGTCGGCGCCTTTG
>JAUMWO010000008.1 GCA_030529605.1 Bacillota bacterium
TGCTCATCGTCGCTTGCACAATAATCGGAGCGAGGCAGTTCGGTAAGATGTGATGAAAGATAATTCTCAGATTGCTCGCACCGATCGACCGCGCCGCCTCAATGTACTCTTGATCTTTGATCGAAAGTACCGACGCTCGAACAATACGCGCATACTGCGGAATTGACGCCACTCCAATCGCGATAATCAGATTCTGAAACCCGACCCCCATCGCGGCAACAATTGCAATCGCGAGCAAGATACTCGGCATAGCGAGCATAATGTCCATTGCACGCATCAGAATATTGTCGATGGTAGAACTGTAATAACCCGCGACGCTCCCGATCAAGACACCGACTGCACAAGAGAAAGTGATTGAAAAAACACCGATTACGAGAGAGATCCGACTTCCGTACACCACACGACTGAAGATATCACGCCCATAATCGTCGGTTCCAAAGGGGTGCTCCCAGGACGGCGGAAGAAATTGTCTGGACAAGTCTTGATCATCGTAACCATAGCGAGCAAAAAGCTCAGGAAATAGGGCAAAGGAAACAAAAACCAAAATAATAATCAAGCCGACAACGGCCGCTTTATTTTGTACAAAACGTGAAAAAATTTCCTTTGCCTGACTTTTCTTTGCAATTGAAATCTGACCCTTATCCACGAGCCGCCTCCTCTCGCGCTTTGATCGCTGCCTTTGCTCTCGGTCGCACATACTGTGATCGGATGCGCGGATCGACATAGGCATAGAGCACATCGATTAAAAGGTTCAAAACAATCATCACGAAAGCGATAAATAATACTCCACCCTGCACCAATGGCAAGTCTTTCATCCTTATGGCATCCACCATTAACTTCCCGAGACCGGCGATCGAAAAAATCGATTCCGTTAGCACCGCACCGCCTAACAATCGGCCGAAGGATAATCCGACTACAGTAATGATTGGAATCAAAGCATTCTTAAGAGCGTGCTTCCAAACGACCACTCTTTCCTTTTGCCCCTTGGCTCGTGCGGTGCGGATATAGTCTTGACGGATGACCTCCAACATCGAAGATCGAGTCATCCTCATAATCTGGGCTGCAGAACTCGTTCCGATCGTCACGGCCGGTAGAATCCAATGGAGCGGAGTTGAAAACCCGGATGGAGGTAACCACTTGAGCGTCACGGAAAACAAGATAATCAAAATCATTCCTTGCCAAAAGTTCGGCATCGAAACACCAATCATCGAAATGAATGTGCAGAAATTATCAAAAAGAGAATACTGATGAGTTGCCGCGACGATTCCGGCTAAGACTCCGATCAAAACGGATATGACAATACTTACACCGGCCAGCTTCAACGTGGTCGGAAAGCGCTCTAGAATTTGTAAGGTCACCGGTTGCTTCGTCACATAGGAAGTTCCGAGATCTCCCTTAACGACTATGCGACCTAGATACCGTATATACTGCTCGAAAAAAGGGGCATCCAAACCATGCTCCGCCCGAAACAAAGCCTTGTCCTCGGGTGTCGCCATATCTCCCAATATGATATCCGCCGGATCACCCGGTGCAAAAAACGTCATCGTAAAAATAATGAAAGAAACTCCCAAAAGCACCGGAACCATCATCAACAACCGTTTCATAACAAATTTGGACATCTTATTCCCCCATGGAGCCGCTCGGGAATCCCCGAGCGGCAGATACTCGATCGATGCCTATTCGAACACGGTTACTTTGTAAAGATCAACTTGTTGCAGCGGATCGCAAGTAAACCCTTCTACCTTGTCGCTGAGTCCGTAGATCACGGATGTATATGCGAGCGGAACGCTGTAGCGAATCTCATGGAGATACTCTTGAATTTCAGTGTAAGCCTTGGCTCGCTCTTCGTTGTTGTAAAGCGTTTTTGCTTTTGCGAGCATTTCGTCCAGCTTTTTGTCATTTGGCTGAATCTTGTCACCAAATGCCGAATCATAAATTATTAAGATGTTGGACGGTTCGTTTGCATTTCCTGCCCGCATACCAATCTGGAATTTGTTTCCTTGTGCTTGATAGGTAGCGGAATCCATCTGGAAGATCTCGACCTTTACACCGATCTTCTCCCACATATTTTGAATCGCCTCCGCAAGACGAGCATCGACTTCTCGGTTTTCAATATTGAACTTGAGAGTCAGCCCGTCGGCATATCCGGCTTTCGCGATCAGTTTTTTTGCTTCTTCCAAATCATAAGGTAACACTCCCGTATCCTTAAATGCAAATACATTGGATGGGTAGTAACCATGCGCTGTTGTGGCAGTTCCTCGATAAATACCTTTTACGAGCGCTTCCTTGTCGATCGCATACGAGAGGGCATAGCGCAGGTCTCGATTTGCGAGAATTTCATCCTGCATACTGAATGTAACGACCATGTACCGGTTGGATGGTCCCATCAGCACGTGAGCTCCATCGATATCCTCGACTCGTTTTACATCACCACCTGCAACTTCGTAGATGACATCAGCGCCTCCGGTCTCCAGCTCGATGACGCGGTTTGCAGCTTCCGGAATGATCTTAAAAACAACATTTTGAGTAATGGCTTTATCTCCCCAATACTCTTCGTTTCGAACCAGTTTGATTTCGGTCCCGGAGGTCCAACTGACAAATTTATACGGACCGGTACCCACCGGGTTTCGAGCAAACGCATCGTCTCCTACGGATTCGACCACTTTCTTGCTCACAATGCTGCCTCTTCCGCTGGATAAAGTATTGAAAATCGCAGCATACGGAGCAGTCAATTTGAGTCGGAATGTGTGAGGATCGACTACCTCGCTCTTTTCGACATCAAAATACTTAAAAGTTGACGCACTGATCGGATTTTGTTTCCCACGCGACAGCGTGAAGAGTACGTCTTCGGCGGTAAACGGCGTACCGTCATGGAATTTGACATCGTCGCGCAATTTAAATAAAACCGTGAGATCGTCTTCGAATGTCCACTCCGTAGCCAACCGGGGTTCCACCGTTCCATCCGGCAACTCATGCACCAGTTTGTCGAAGATGTTCCGTTGAACCATCATATTGCTTGCTCGATTTGTGCCTTGAGGATCCATCGTCGCCAGATCCTCCCAAGTTGCCAATACCAGCGTGTCTTTCTTCTTGCGACCGGGATCGCCGGTGGTAGGTTGTCCCTGCCCATCCGACGTAATGGTTTCACCAACAGTGGTTCCTGTCGGTGCTTCACTGGAACAGGCGACGAGAGACAGAATCAATGCCATGCTTAAAACCAAACTCGTTACCAATTTGTGGATTCTCATAATTCCCTCCCTTTATTCTTAAAAATACTCTTGGACGAATTGAACAATGCGTTCAACACAACGCTCTACAATTGCTTTTCCTTTCTCTGGAGTGGCGCAAGTTGCGTCACCAACAATTCCATTTTTTGTTTTTTCTTCAAGACTTGGATAGGTAAGAACATCAGGGTATCGATAGAAAGATTCATCCGGATAAACGGAATCTGCAAATGAAAAGTCAACCAATTCCGGGTATAAGTACATCATCACCGACGTGCCGCATTCACTGGCGTGGCCATGGGCTGCGCGGCCGGTCCGATCCAATATTTCTTCTGAATGAGATTGAACAAATCGCCACCAATCTACTTGGGCGCACCGAATTCCGTGAGACATTTGATACTCGGTTGCCAACTGACTAATGATCGGAACATTCCCCGCATGCATATTGAGAAAAAGAAACTTTTTGAAGCCCCATCGTATCATCGACTCAATGATGTCACGATAAACCGCTTCATAACTCCATGGTCGGATGACAATGGTTCCCGGAAATGCAGACAACGACTTTGATTCACCGGCTTCGAGCATAGGTGCAATCACTGCATTGACTCGATGTGCGACCCTCTCACTAATCGCTTGTGACACCAGCGTATCCGAGCCGAGCGGAAGATGTGGGCCATATACCTCGGTTGCCCCTCCGGGAATGATCACGAGATCACTCTGCTTTCGAAAATGGTCGAACTCATGCCACGACATCTCTTTGAGCCAGTAGGTTGCTTTTTTCATCACGCACTCCTTTCTCAAAAATTCGATTTGTTGTTTGATAAAGCAAATCATATGCCAGCGGTAACATGTATCGTAAAGATTGGCAATTGCAAGGCTCTGAGAGATACCAATCAAAAAGAAGGAGCATCTGCTCTCAGACTTGAGAACTCCCTTGCTCCTTTTGTTATCTTATATAAGAACTATTATCAAATTTGAGAAAATAACTGATCCTTCAACTTCTCGTATCGTCGGTAAAAAGTGGCTTGACTGATTCCGAGCGCTTGACAGATTTCTCGCACCTGCGAGAGATTAAGGGACAGGGAACCATACTTTCGTATCTGTGCTGCGATGACATGCAATTCAAATTGAGCAACTTGATCTTTGAGACTCCCTGAAAACGGGGAGTGGGGATGAAGAGCAGCTGACGGTCGCTTCCATTCAGAAAAATTTTCGCTCTCACCGATTGAGGTCGTGAGTTTTTGCGGTAAGCTGCGCATCCGAATCCACTCTCCTTCTTCAAAATTCACCATGTACTCCACTGCATTTTCAAGCTCCCTCACATTCCCAACCCAAGGGTATTTTTTCACTGCATTCCATACCTCGGGCGCCAACCCCTTGATCCCCTTACCGAGCTTAGCATTGTATTTGTCAACGAAATACGGAATCAGCAGTTCGATATCGCAAGGGCGACAACGAAGAGGTGGAATTTTCAATTCAATCACGCTGAGGCGATAATATAGATCCGCACGAAATTCCTTTGATTCAATCATTTCTTCGAGCGGTTTGTTTGTTGCAGCAATGATTCGAACGTCAACCGGAACCGATTCTTGAGCACCGATTCGGTCGACCTGTCGATCACTTAAAACACGCAACAGCTTTGCTTGCAGGTAGAGCGGCATATCTCCTATTTCGTCGAGAAAGATCGTACCGGTATTCGCCAATAAGAATTTTCCGATCTTTCCTCCCTTTTTGGCTCCGGTAAACGAACCTTCCTCGTAGCCGAATAATTCACTTTCAAGAAGCGTTTCGGGAATTGCGGCACAGTTGACAGCGACAAATGGATGGTCTCGCCTTGGACCGTTGAGGTGAATCGAGCGGGCAAGAAGTTCTTTTCCCGTTCCGCTTTCTCCGAGAATCAGGACATTGGAATCACTCTTTGCAACCAGTTTTGCTTTTTCACAGACGGAGCGCATCAGCGGATCGCGCGTGACGATTTCAACCGGATTTTCCGCCCCAAGATTCTGAGTGATCGTCTGCTGAATGTCATCAAACGAACGAATCACAAGCAGTACCGCATCTCCTTGCAATCCGATCGGTCTCGCTTGCAACATAGCAGCGATATGTACGCCGCCGCAACTCAAACGAAGCTCCGATTGCAAAATTTCCTTGCTCGATGCGGCTTTTTCACTGATTTCCTCAATATGTTGAAATACCTTTGTTTCGCGTTTTTTATCACCATTCAAGCAAAGAATTTCTTTGGCTCGTTCATTGATTTGAAGAAGTCCTCGTGTCCCACTGTAGAGCAGAAGCCCTTCCGATACGGACTCAAGAACGGCCCGGAGCTGATGATGATTGGCTTGTACTTGATTGAGCAAGCGTTCCTGTTGTAATTTCGCGGAGACCAAGGAGGCCGTTTTCTCAAGATAATCGACGAGTTCATGTTGCTTGGATGCAAGAATCTGCTGCTGTTGCTCGGTAAACGAGGCAAGAACAATAACTCCTTCAACCGCTTGGTCCAAATGAATGGGATATAGAATCAAGGAGTGGTATGCCGTCTCATTCCGAGGATCCGAAAAGCGGTAATCGCTGGTATCCAAAGCGACAAGAGGCTTTCCATGCTTCAAAACTTGAACGGTATAACTCTGATTCCAGTTCGGATGTACATGTTGATACCGACTCGTACCGGAGACTCGCGATAACGGGGTTTTATTGACGATCGTCATCTCAAGATCCAAAACAGCTGCAAACGAAGCAACCACATCATCCAAAAAGTCTTTTAAGTCGATCAAGGTCATGTTGGTCAACAAGCGCGACGCTCGCTCCAAATTCTCTGCTCCACTCTTCATCCACTTCACAGCATCCTCCCTGAGGTCTGATTTTAACTGCATTCGGAATCCGTATCGTCTTTATATCGATTATACCACGCCGACTTCGGAATCTTTGCCCGTGCCGGTCGTATGGAAACCCGATCCGCATCTTCATCAAACCTTAATGTGTTTCGGGCTTGGTTTTTAATGGCAAGATCCTTTAAACTAGTTGCGTAAGGAGGCCGCCTTGACAAACATACTAATTTGCGATGACGAACCGGATATTGTAAATGCGCTCAAGATCTATCTTTCCAATCCGGAGTACCGACTGTTGGAAGCGGAAAACGGTGCCGAGGCACTGGAAATCGTGCAGAAACAGGAGGTGCACCTCGTGATTCTGGATATCATGATGCCGGTGATGGACGGGATTACGGCGATGGCCAAAATCCGCGAGTTCAGCAATGTGCCGATCCTTCTGTTGACCGCCAAGAGCGAGGACGCCGACAAGGTGCTCGGGCTCGGGGTGGGCGCGGATGACTATGTCACCAAACCGTTCAGCCCGATCGAAGTCAGTGCACGTGTCCAGTCTTTGCTGCGCAGGTATTTGAAGTTTGGCAGCTTGACCCCGAAGCCGGAACAATTCGTGATCGGAGGCGTCGAACTCAACGACAGCAGCAAAGAGGTGTTTGTCGACGGGGAACCGGTCTCACTTACACCCAAGGAATACGAAATCTTACGGCTGCTGATCGCCAACCCCGGACAGGTTTTCTCGCCGAAAGAAATTTACAGCGCTGTATGGCAAGAAAAACCGCTCGGCAGCGACAATACCGTGGCCGTACACATTCGCCACTTGCGCGAAAAGATCGAAATCAACCCTGCCGAACCTCGATATATCAAGGTCATATTCGGGCAGGGCTACAAATTTGAGAAAGGTCGTGACATCGGATGAAACAATTTTTTCGCACCATAGCCGGCAAGACCATCCTTTTTATCGTCTGTATGACGTCAGCCGTATTGACACTCATCTCCCTTGGATTTGCCATATGGATGCTTCAAGAGGATTTTTACACGCACACCAAAACGGAACTCTACGATGAAATGGTCCTGCGCCTTGTGTTTGACCGGACCTATGTCGAAGTTGATCGACATGCCTCATTCATCGAGGAACACCAAGGAAAGTCAAGCAAGGAAGTCCCTCGCATCGTCAACGACAACCAAAACTATGTGTTTGAAATACTCTACAACGGACGCACGCTCGTTCAGTCACAGGGAGTAAGCAAATCCACACCTTGGGATTATCGCTATCAACTGGTTCACGCATCGGACGATATTCCGCCGGGATACCGACGCTCCCCGTACGGTTACGAGATCCATTCGATCGATCAGGGCGAGCAAGTCGGGCTGATCATCCGGATCGCGATCGACCGTGCTTTTCCGCACAACGATGCCTTTTCCAACCTATACCATACGCTTGGGTTTGCCTACTCGCTCCGCTACTCGGTTTATGCACTCGGGTTTGCATTCGGATTGATCGCCCTCTCTACCTACATCGCGCTCCTTGCTGTCGCCGCACGTCGCAAGGGCAGCGAGGAGCTCCATCCGGGACTCCTTTCCAAGATGCCGTTTGATCTGCTTCTTGTTACGGAGTACTTGTTTCTGGTTTTCGTCGTGTTCCGTATTCTTCACGGCGGATCCGGATGGGGAACCTTGTCCTACCTGATTGCAACGGTTGCCACCGGAATCCTCTTGATCGCGGCATTCATCGGCACCAGCATGAGTGCCGCCGCCCGCATCAAGCAAGGCAATTTGATCAAAGGAAGCCTCATCTACCGCATCCCTGTGGCCCTATGGCGTCTGATGATCCGCATGGTAAAGGGATTGGGAACGGCATTCCTCTCTCTCAGCTCCACGCCGCGTATCCTGACGATTCTCCTTGTGCTGGGTGCTCTGTTCTTCCTCGATCTTGTCTTTACCGTCGCGACCTTCCGTTCGTCTTTCGTCGTCTTCTGGGTGGTCAAGAACATCCTCGTCACAGCGGCGGTACTTTACGTCGCAGCATCGATGTGTCGCATTCGGCTGGCAGGAAGGGCATTGGCGAACGGAGAGCTGAGCCATCAGACCTCGACCCAAGGACTCTACCTCGACTTCAAAGCGCATGCCCAAGATCTCAACAGCATCGCCCGGGGCATAGCGATCGCCGTCGAAGATCGAATGAAAAGCGAGCGGATGAAGACCGAGCTGATCACCAATGTCTCCCATGACATCAAAACACCGCTCACTTCGATCATCAACTACACCGATCTGATCGATAAAGCGAACAAAGAAACGCCTCCAAACCATGAGAAAATCACGGAATACAGCGAAGTCCTGACACGGCAATCCGGGAAACTCAAAAATCTGATCGAAGATCTGATCGAAGCGTCCAAGGCTTCCACCGGGAATCTGGAGATCGCACTCGCTCCTGCCGATGCTTCACTGTTCCTGAGCCAAATTTGCGGAGAATATGCCGACCGGTTGGCCAAAGCCCAACTGACGCCGGTTGTTCAAAGCAATGGCGAGCAAGGGGAACACTTCATCCTGGCTGACAGCCGCCGCATGTGGCGCGTCTTCGACAATGTGATGAACAACATCTGCAAGTACTCGCTTCCGGGGACGAGGGTGTACATCGGTCTGGAGTCCGTAAACGGAAATGCGGTCTTCCACTTTAAAAATACGTCGAAAGAAGCACTCAACATCACTGCGGATGAGCTGTTTGAACGTTTCACCCGAGGTGATAAGTCTCGAAGCACGGAGGGCAACGGACTTGGACTGTCGATCGCCCGCAGCTTTGTCGAACTCCAGGGTGGGACGATGGAAATCGCCATCGACGGCGACTTGTTTAAGGTGACGATCACCTTTCCGAAAGCGCAGTGATGATCTCTGACAGGATGCGTCTCTTCCGCATCGATCGGCAAAGCAAGTCCAAACTGCCCCTGGAGGCTGCGGACGCGACTGACATTCCTCATCGCTTTCCAACTACAATGTTCATCCGGGTACGCACCGATTCGTTTCACGGAAACATTGTCAATCTCGATTCGAATCGTCTACAATCACTATACCAAAACGATACCGGTTCAAAATGAAACATGATGTGCGAGGTAGACGATGCCGCTGATTTTAGTATGAAACGACATCACCAAAATGAAAGTCGATGCGATCGTCAATGCCGCCAGCCTTTCCTTGCTTGGAGGCGGTGGTGTTGACGGATGCATTCATCGCGCAGCCGGAAAAGAACTGCTCGAACGAAAATGACTTCCCCGGTTTCTATGACGCCGGATCAAAATACAAGAGAAATATCACCATACAGCAAGATGCGGAATATACCGATCACGATCAAGTGTGCGGGATAGTAGTAATAGAAGAACCATTTGCTTCCAATTCCCTTTCCTCGCGTTCCATCATAATTCCACAACAGAAAAAGCGAAAGGAGGGTGAACAGCTGCAAAATCCCATAGAGAACATCGATAAACACGATATAGACCAGGGAATATACACCGATCCAAATGATATAATCCAACACCTGTTTCTTTTTATCTCCTCTATGTTGATACAGGAAAAATGGCATCATCAATGCAATGGATGACCAATCTGCAACAAAGGTCACGAGACAAAAGAGTACGATCGACAGTATTTTAATCGGATCTTTTATTTTGTCGCTCTTAAAAACCCAGATCAGCAACACCGACATTGCCAACGGAAACATGACGCTCGTTTTATTGAACAAGCCTCCTTCGAGGGGGTTCCATGGAACGCCGAGACCAAAACAAAATGCGAAATGACCGAGGACAGCAAATACAAACAGCCTCAAGAAATATCGTTTTATATCTTTGGTATGGTAGCACCCCTCCGCAATGAAATACCACATAATCGGTGCAGTTAGTCTCCCGAAAATATGCATACTGATCGGCAGGACTTCTTTCGTAAGCCCCGGATAAAGCAGCCAGGCCAAATGGTCAATCGTCATCGCAGCGATCGCGATCCCTTTTAACTGTGTGGCGTTGAATGTGATGTTTCGCATGCGCCTCGGAGCCCTCCTTCTCTTCCATCCCATCCGGGAGACAACAATCCATAGAATTTCAACTCCCGCTCCCTCATTATTGAAGTATTATATCATTGATTAACTGGGTTCGACCGGAAAAAACAGCCAATCGGCTCTGACCGGCTGCTTTTCGCCCCCGGATAGGGCAGGTCGATTCCACGTCCAATGAAAAGCGCAATCTGTTTCAAATTCGATTTGAAAGGTTCTCTACTCCCAGATATCGGTTTCTTCCCTTGTTTGAGAGTATTTCCTATGCTTTCGCAGACCCAGAAAGAAGAAGACGACCCCGGAAATCATTAAGCCTACATCAACCACAACGGCAAACCAAAACCCAACTCCTCTTGATTGCGTATGAAGCAATGTTTGAACCAACATAAATCCTCCAAACAAGAACTGCGATATCGCGATGGTGAAGAAATGAGAGTATTTTTTGCTCATTTGCTTTTTAACCTCCTGCTTTTCGGTGTACAAGTCCAGCGGACCGTCGGCTGCATTCTTCCGGAGATACACCCTCCCGGCATATTCTGCCACGACCGAAATACCGGTTTGTTCTAAGAAATTAAGGTATTCTTTCTTCTTTTGACCGGTATAATTCGGGAGATCGATCTTATACTGATACTTCGTCGGAGAAACATCCTCAAACTCATAATTTCCGCCATGATAGCCAATCAGCATCTGTCCCTTTTCGCCTTGTTCATTCAGCCATTGTTCCTCTTGGTTGATGTCCATAAAAGTCTTTTTAACATTCGTTTTCATTGGTAGCCTCCTTCATTTTTTTTGCGTTTTGCAGCATTTCTTCCAGACGGTCCAGCTCTTTCTCAAAAAACTGCTTTCCGGTGCCGGTGATGAGATACTCAATCTTTCGATCTTGCGGATACTCGTCCAGTGGCCGAATCCACCCTTTCTTTTGCAACGTGTCGAATGCTCCGTAGAGAGAACCGGCACCGAGTGTTACCCGCCCGCCGGTCATTTCTGCAATGTCCTTCATCAAGGCATATCCGTGCGCCGGTTTATGAAGCAGTAGCAAAATGTAAAAGACCGATTCTGTGAGAGCGCCGCTGTTTGCTGATCTTCCCAAAATGTCTCCTTTCTAATACGAATTCCGATGTATCGGTATCTGTAATATATCGAAATTCGTAATATATGTCAACAGCAAATTCAAATTTTTTTCTGCAAATGAAAAAAGCCCGTAACAACGGGCATTTCGGGCGATTTTAGTTTTACCAGGCTGTTTCATGAAGCGATTCGTAAGATCAGCGATTCGTGGGATACAAGGTTCTGTCACCTACTCATCCGTCAAATTCCACCTCAATCCCGCGTCCTTCTTCGAGTGACAGATGTTTGTCGTCACAAAGGGCGCGGATGAGATCGAAGTACCGGGCGTCGGTGCGGAAAGTAACCCTGCTCACGCGTCGGATCCCATTTGGGTGGACAAAATTCTTCGGTTTCGGATCGATGTTGAAGTACGTCATCATAAACGGAATGCAAGGCGTCTCGGGAACGGCAAGACGGAAGCGGAGCTTTCTTCCCCGGGTATCGTTTCGTCGGCTTGGCATACCGCAGCTTTGGACTCCGTGTTCCTTGAGAATGGCACGCTCCATGTCGAGATTGTCCTTGTAGTTTTCAAGCGCCAGTTCACAGTATTCACCCGGGGTTGCGTTGTTGATGCGGTCGAGCAAGTCGACCATATATCCCTTTCCGAGCAGCCTCATGAACTTTTTTATCGCATTCGGCATGTTGACCCCGGCGATGAGTTCGATGTAGGGACCTTCGGAAAAGTATATGAGGGCGTTGTAGGGATTTTTAGCGATTCCATATTCGACGACAAAGCCCTTCTCGCGATATGCATTCACAGCGTGGTCCAAATTTTCAACTTTCATCAGGATGTGACTGAGTTTCATAGCGATCTCCATGGCACGAGATGTATGCGACGTTGTCGCTATTCAGTATCCATAATACTGCCGTCGGCAAAAATCACTTCTCCGCTTCCGCTGCAGAGAAACACACCGACTCCATGCTCACTCGCCAGATCTTCAATGTCTTCCGAGATTTCGGCCGCATTGCCGTAAGAAAAACCCAAATAGATCATATCTCTGCCGATCGAATACGTGCGGACATATTTCGCATCGTCATCCGCGATCTCCTCGTCCTCTTCCATGTCCTCCAAAGCGGTATACTCTTTCAGGAAGTCCGCAAAAAAAGCCTGCAGAGCCGGGGAAGCGATCGAAATATCCGAATAACTGTGCCCCTCATCCCATTGCGTTTGTTTGTCATACCATTCCATGAACTCCGGCATCGTTTTTGGCGCTCCGGAATCTTCAAATACCATAATATCGTAACTCATATTTCCTCCTTTTCGGCTGGAATCAATCGTTTTCGAACAAGATCTTGCTCAGACACTTTCCTCGCGCCGGCTCGTCGATCATACGGATTGATTTTGCATAAACAGCATCACCCAGAATACAAGGACGGCTGCCAGGAACAGCGCTCCAATCACCATCGGCGCTTTACGCTTTTTCGCGATCCCTAGGAACAGCAATGCGATCCCCGCTGCGCTTACAATCAGAGTAATCGGCATCAATACCTCCTACCATTCGATGATTCATTATAAAATTCTTTTGCATCGACGACAAGTCATCCTTGTTCTTTTTCAAACCCGAAGAAACGAGAGCCTTGAAATGACAACGCTCCTGTATCTCCTTCGTCCACAGCTTCGAAAGCACTCTTTTCCACATCAAAGGTCATTTGATCGCCACTCTCGACCTCAAATACCAAAGAATAATTGTAGAGCTTCTCATAGTAGTAATAGCCCCGCTCATCGACCTTTTCCTCAGGGACCACATTTTCGTTCTTTTGGATCAATCTCGCTTTGACCGTCAGTCGTGGGGACGGGTTGTCGCGATCCGATCGACGAAACTTGAAATAAAATGCCGGAAATAAATCGCCCATTGCGATCCGGGTCTCAATGCGAAATCATCCCCAACATCCCGCTATACCCACTCAGGGGTGCAGCCAATGTCCGGTAATTCAAAAATTATTTGCGCTTGATCGAACCGGCGTGACGGGCACGCAGGACGCTTTTCCAATCGATTTCGATGAGGAGGACGGCAGAAAAAATGAGCACAAAGCCGACAATCTGAATGCCTCTCAGCTGATTTCCGAGCAGCAGAACGCCAAAGAGCGCCGCAAAGACGGATTCGAGGCTGAGAAAGAGCGAGACGCGCGTCGAGGAGGTGTACTTCTGCGCCACCGTCTGCATCCCGAAGCAGAAAAAAGTGGAGAGAATGCCGGCGTAAAGGAGTACGATCCAGGTGCGTGAAGTCATCGCGGTCGGAAACGGTTCGAGGACGAGGCTGCCGATCCCGAAGCATACGGTCGCGATCGCAAACTGCAAGAAAGCGAGCTTAATGACATCGACCTTCTTAGTCGCTCGTTCGATCAGCAGGATGTGAAACGCGTAGAGCAGCGCGCAGAGCAGGGTGAGGACATCGCCCGGGTTAAACTTGAAATTCTCCGACAGGCTGACCAGTCCGATGCCGATCAAAATAATCACGCAAGCAAGGAACACCTTGGACTGCGGCATTTTACGATAAAATGCCCAGTAAAGCAGGGGCACCAAGATCACATAGGTGGATGCCAGAAAACCTTGCACCGAAGGCTCCGTAAACACCGCCCCGTATGCCTGCGCGGTAAACGCGAGAAACAACATCACACCGACGGGGAGAGCATTCCAAAAATCCTTCCAATTCAAGCCTTTCAAAAAACGCGGGATAAACAGAAACATCGATGTGGCGATTCCGAGACGGAAGGTCATCAAATACATCGGGGTGACGGAGCTCAGCGCATCTTTCACGGCGACAAACCCGCCGCCCCAGAGCACTGCAACGATAATCAGCGCCAAATCCGCCATTTTTGCTTTTTTTCTGTCATCCCAATTCTTCATAACGACTCCAATCTATGTTGTCGGACACATGACCGCAACACCCATTTTATACCTGCAAAAAGCAGACTTCAAGAGCAACGATTAAATGAGAATTATTCTCACTTACTTATTTACTTTTCCCTGATCGCGTGGTACTCTTGGAATGTCCCGAAGGTTAAACATTTCGAGCGACGGAGGCATATTATGTTTTTTTACATTCGAAAGTACCGGCGTCCTTTGGTAATTGCATTTCTTTTGGCGCTTTTCGCTTCTCTCCTCGGCGTCCGAATACAATTCTTAAAAGGGAAACTCCTCGACATCGCCATCGCTCGCAATGTCGACGATCTCTACCTGCAAATCGCTTGGTTCGTCGGATTTCTCATCGCCGCTATGGCGGCAAATCAACTGTACAAACACATCACACTGCGCGTCGTCACCGGAATCTCCCGCGACATCAAAAACCGGATTTTTGATTCATGCTTGAATCGAGGCTTGTCCCGACTGAACACTCTCGATCGTGCCTCCGTCATTGCGCGCTATACCACGGATCTCAACATGGTCTATACGAACGGGCTGATGATGGGCAGCCGATTCTTTGAATTTGCACTTACCATTCTCACATCGGGGGGTGCACTCTTCCTTGTCAGTTATCGCATCGGCCTCCTGACCCTCGCGGTCTTTGTCCTCCCGATGCTCATTACCAACGCGCTAAAGAACAGCATCAGCAAAGCCGAACATGAGTACATCCAAACCAACAAAAAACACCTGGATCAATTGATGAAATACCTCGGAGGGCTCGAGGCGATCAAAAATTACAGCATCGAACGAGAAGTCGAGGCGATCTACGGTTCATCCCTCGAAACGCTTGCAAAATCAGATATCAAGCGATCCTTCAAGCGCAGTTTAGCCAACGGAATGAGCTTCTTTACCACGATGTTTTCACAAGCCGCCATTCTCATTTATTCCACTTGGCTGCTTTATCACGGCGAGCTTTCCGTCGCGCATTATGTCACGATTTTTTCCTTGGTCCTGGTATTGCGACCGCCATTCTACTGGATTTCGCAGCTGTACGAAGGAATCATTGCGAGTCGCCCCGCGCTGCAAAGCATCGAATCTTTGATTCAAGAATCTCCTGAGCCCACAGCAAAACGGAACGCTCAGGCCACAAACGACACAGCGAGCGAAGTGCCGGGGGCCATCGCCGTGGAGAATCTGACCTTCTCGTTCGGCGGAACCGAAACACCGCTAGCGCCCGTGATCGAGGGGCTCAACATTCGGATTGAACCGGGCGAAAAAGTCTGGATCACCGGAGAAAGCGGCTCAGGAAAAAGCACACTGGTCAAGCTTTTGGTCGGTCTCCTCGAACCGACTCAAGGTCAAATTCGGATGGGAGGCGAATTCAGTTATTTTACTCAGGATGCGTTTCTATTTGCCGGTTCTCTCAAAGACAACATCACCTTGTACAACGATAAAATTCCAAGAGAGGACTTCGACCGAGTCACACGAATCTGTGGCCTGGACGCGCTTCTGTGCGAAAACCGCCCCGTCGCGGAACAAGGCTCCAATCTGTCCGGCGGTGAAAAAAAGCGCATCGCACTCGCTCGTGCGCTGTTATATGACAAAGACATCCTCATCCTCGATGAACCGCTTGCAAACATTGACCCGGAGAACATCGAACGAATCGAAGAGGCGATCATACAAGACAAAAAACACACGATCCTCTTGATCAGTCACATCGGAAGCGACCGACTCAAACACCGCATGGACAAAATCATTCACTTATCCGAATAAGCCACAAAAGATGAGGCTACCGTGCCGTGAACAGAAGTAGAGGGAGGCTCATTATGAAAACCTATTGGAAACAGAATCGTTGGCTGGTCTTTTTATTCACCCTCTTTGTGTTTGCAGCGGAGGGCATTGCGCTTACCATCGCGCGGCTGAACGGGAAACTCGTCGATCTTGCCACGGGAAATATCGGAATCTCGGCACCGGGCAGCGCGCAAGGGTTTGAACCGATCGTTCGACTCCTCATCCTCGTGACGGCGCTATCGCTTCTTATGCCGATCTGCTTCTACTTTTATACCTTGTTTCTTCAATTTTTCCGCGTTCGCATCGAATCCGCCATGCGTCGCGATCTCGTCCGCAGCATTCTGAAACGAAGTTATCGCGATTATCTCCTGCAAGATGAAGGCGTCTACTTATCCACCTACACGACCCAAATCGGCAGCTTAGACGGTACTTACTTCCGCTCGATCTTCGGCATCCTGCAAATCATCGCTGACGCGTTTTTCTCGTTGCTCTTTCTTTACTTCATTCATCCGCCATTCGTACTCTATAGCCTGGTAGGTGTCATCCCGGCCATCATAATCCCGAGAATGTTCGAGCCGCTCATCAACGGATTGCAAAAGAAAAACATCGAATCCGTGTCGCGCAACATTACCACACTCAACGAGTATCTCGCCGGACTGCAGACAATCACTCTATTTCACAGAAAGGCGATCTTCAAAAAATTCTTTGTTGAGCAAACTGATGCCATCCGCGAGGTACAAGCGAGAATTCCACAGACCATGAACCTCGCGACCAATCTCTCTCATCTGCTCCTCAATCTTTATCAAGTAGTCATCGTCCTCGTTTCGAGTCTCGAGATCGCAAAAGGAAACATCAGCATCGGAGCATACATTGCCTCGATTCATATCCTGAGCAATTTTACCGGCGGACTCGGCTTCACGGCACATTATCTCCAGCAGTTCTCCGTGTCGAGAAAAACCATCCGACATTACTTCGACATTGCCGACTCTGCGGGGGCGGATTCGAAGAAAACAAAGCTTCCACACGACCGAAGGACGCAAACGATCGATGGGGAAATCCATTCCATTCGATACGACCATGTACACTTCTCCTACGACGGAAACACCGATATCATCGACGGATTCGACCGACTTTTCACGGAAAAAGGGATCTACCAAATCGTCGGCGCGAGCGGGGGCGGCAAGTCGACACTCCTGAACTTGCTTTGCGGTTACATCGAATCGCGCAGCGGGGCGACCTACCTCAACGAAGTTCCGGTCCGGGATGTAGAAAATCTCAACGATCTCTTCACGATCATGCGTCAAGAAGCGATCTTCTTCGACGGTAGCTTAAAAGACAATGTCACGATGTATTCGGCCATCGAGGAGGAACAAATCATCCGATTCTTCGAACGCCTTGGGCTCTCTAAACTCGTCGTCAAATTGAACGACACCGAATTCACCCTTTCGGGCGGGGAACAAAGACGGGTCATGTTGATCCGAGCTTTGCTGCGGGATACACAAATTCTCATTCTGGACGAGCCGCTCGCTAATCTGGATCAAGAGTCGATACGCCTTGTAGAACAAGCTCTCAGCGAAATTCAAAATAAATTTATCTTCGTCATCACCCATGAACCGCTCAATATCCCGGTGATCGACACCATTCGCATCGGCTGACGAAACTACGCTTTGTTCGGTCCGAAGTATACGTCGATATGAGACGGAAGGATGCCGATCTCGATCGGGAGCGTGTCGCCCTCGTCGCCGTCGACATTGACAGTCAGCGGCTCGGCATTCGGATCCTGTATGCTGATTTTTGCGTGGCGGAATGTGCGATAGCCGATGTTGTTTGTGGATTCGTCGATGCCGCCGATCAGATTCGGCACCGCCATCACGGAATCCATCACATTGGAGTCTTTCAGATAGATCAGGTGGAGGATGCCGTCGTCGACCTCCGCATTGGGTAAAATCTGCTCGAAGCCACCGATCGAGTTGGTCAGTCCGATCAAGATCGTGCTGCTCTCCACATTCTGCATCTTACCGTCGATTTCCAGACAGAATTTGTGATACTGCATGTTCATTAGCTGCTTAAAGGCGGAGGCGAAATAGGCGAACGCGCCCCACTTCGTCTTGTCTTTGGACTCGACGCTGTTGATCGCCTCCGGGACGGTTCCCATCGCGACTACGTTCATAAAATACTTTTGATTGATCCGACCGATATCGATGGCCTTATGCGCCTCGATGTCAAACTCTGCGATCGAGGAACTCGGATCGAGTGAGATTCCGAGCGCGCGAGCGAGATCATTCACCGTCCCGAGCGGGAAAAATCCGAAACGAGGACGGTACTCCTTCTCCGCAATCCCGCTGAGACCTTCGCTCACCGTGCCGTCTCCACCCATCACAAACACGCTGTGCACCCGATCCCTACAAGCCTGCGCCGCAAATCGGGTCGCATCTCCCGCTTGTTTTGTATATTCAACCCGAACTTCGCCGAAGAACTCAGTCAGCTTGGTTTTCGCCATCTCCTCATATTGTTTCGCCTGTTCTCCACCCGAACTCGGGTTGATAATCAATACCGCTTTTTTCATAGCTCTCCCTTTTTTATTCAAACATAAGTCGAAGTGTTCCGGTCTCCATCGATGCTGCGACCTCGATGATGCGCTGATTTTCCGAGCCGCGAAACGCAAGGCTCGGATGGAAGAGCTCCTGCACGAATCGTCCGTCGACCAGCACGTCGCAGAGTTTCAACATCTCAAGCCGCTCAGGATCCGTCACCAGTTCTTCCCAAGTGTAACCGGAATAAATCCAAATGGATTTATCCACTTGCTCACGCACGAGCTTTAAGACAGGCAAAAGCCCTTCCACATTTTGGAAGGGCTCCCCGCCGAGGACCGTGAGTCCCTCGATCACCGGCTCTCTGAGATAATCGAGCAACTTGCGCGTTTCCCGATCCGTCCATTCGTCGCCGTGATTGAAATCCATATACAGCTGGTTGAAACAACCCTTGCAGTTGTGGGTACAACCGGTCACGAAGAGACTCGTCCGTATCCCCGTGCCGTTTGCCACATCATACTGCCGTATTTGTCCGTAACGCATCGCTTCTGATCGACTCCGTTTCACCACTCACTCTCACACAACTAAATGTGTAAGACGCGCGAGCGAATCTCCTTGGTTCGTCCTTCGTTCCAGAAATTTTCGCCGAGGTAGCCGCAGGTCCGCCGGGTGACATTCATCTTGCTGCGATCCTGATTGTGGCACATCGGACAGGTCCATTCGTCGTTCTCGTCGAGAAGGATTTCGCCGTCGAAACCGCACACATGGCAGTAGTCCGACTTCGTATTGAACTCCGCATACTGTATATTATCATAGAGGAATCGAATCATCGCTTCTACAGCCTCGACATTGTGATTCATGTTCGGAATCTCCGCATACGAGATCATGCCGCCCGTCGAAAGCGTCTGAAACTGCGATTCAAAACGGAATTTATCGAAGACGGAGATGTCCTCGCGCACGTCGACATGGTAGCTGTTGGTGTAATAGCCCTTATCCGTGACATCCTCCACATCGCCGAATCGACGGCGATCGATCTCGCAGAACCGATGCGTCAAACTCTCCGCCGGCGTGCCGTACAGCGCGAAGCCGAGACCGGTCTCTTCCTTCCAGCAATCTGTCGCCTCACGAAGTGCCCGTACCAGCTTGAGCGCGAAGCGTTCCCCTTCCGGTGTCGTGTGGCTCTTGCCCGTGACCAAAACCGCCGCCTCGTAAACTCCGATATAGCCGAGCGATAACGTCGCGTAGCCGCCTTGCAGATACGGCTTGATGCTCTCGCCCTTTTTCAGACGCGCGATCGCGCCGTACATCCAGTGAATCGGCGACGAATCGCTCGTCACATTCTCCAGGAGATGATAACGCAAAAGCAGCGTCTTCTTCACGATCTCGAGTCGTTTGTGCAGCATACGGAAGAAGCCATCCTCATTCCCGCGGTTGAGCAATCCGATCTGCGGAAGATTGAGCGACACGACTCCGATGTTGAACCGGCCTTCGAATTGATACACCCCGTCCGGATTGATCCACGGCGACAGAAACGATCGACACCCCATCGGCGCGAAGACATTGCCCTTATAGTTCTCCCTGAGCTTCTTCGCCGAAATATAATCCGGATACATCCGCTTTGCCGTGCATTTGGCGGCAAGCCGCGTGACATGATAGAATTTGGAGCCCTTCTCGAGATTGTTCTCATCGAGCACATAGATGAGCTTTGGAAACGCCGGCGTGATGTAGACGCCGACCTCGTTTTTGATGCCGCGCAGCCGCTGATTCAAGATTTCCTCGACGATGCGGCGCACCTCATCCTCGTACTCATCTCCTTCCTCGATGTGCATAAAGAGCGTCACGAACGGGCTTTGTCCATTGGTGGTCATGAGGGTATTGATCTGGTACTGGATCGTCTGAATGCCCGCCTCCAGTTCCTTTTGCGTCAATGCCTCCGCGAGTTTCGCTGCAGCCGCCTGGTCTCCCAGCGTCTCCATCGCCAGCCGGAAATGCTTGTCGTAGCTGCGTCTCAAATATTTGCCGAGATGTTTGACATCGATGCTCTGCCCGCCGAACTGACCCGAAGCCACCTGCGCGATGATCTGCGTCATCACGGTGCAGGCGACCTGAAAGGACTTGGGCGTCTCGACCATCTTGCCGTTGATGACCGTGCCGTTGTCCAGCATATCGCCGATGTTGACCAGACAGCAGTTGAACATCGGCTGAATCAAATAATCCATGTCGTGGATGTGAATCGCGCCTTCGTCATGTGCGGATACGATGTCCGCCGGCAAGATCTTGCGGCGGGCGATGTCCTTGGACACTTCACCCGCGATCAGGTCGCGCTGCGTCGAGGAGAGCACGGCATTTTTGTTGGAATTCTCCTCCATCACGTCCTGATTGGTTTGGTCGAGAAGCCCCAGGATGCTGTCGTCCGTGGTGTTCTTGAGGCGTTTGAAAGTCTGCACTGCCTTGTAGTTCTCGTAGGCGCGCGCCGTCGCCGCATTGCCGCGCTTGATCAGATTGTAATAGACATGGTCCTCGATGTCGTAAATGGACATGCTCTTGCCGACCGCATGCGCAAAGTCTTCGATGTCCTTGGCGATCTGCGCTGCCTGCCCTTCGACATAAACACCCGTCGGGCTGTGCATCGCCTTTTCGATCGCGACCTCGATCTTGGACGAATCAAAAGGAACCTGTTCGCCATTTCGCTTAGTCACCTTCAGCATTTCCGCCTCCAATCCATTTCGCTTCTTCACTTTCGACCAAGAACAGGCTATCATACACAATATATAGTGTCAAGACGAACGATGTTCCAATATAAATACCAGATATAGAAAACCCTCTCCTGCGTTGCAAGAGAGGGCTGAGTCGCTTGACCGTATCGATCATATTCTTTTTATTGCTTGTCGGAGTCCGCGCTCCCCTTCGGGCGATCCTTCGAGTCGCCGTCCGAGGCGCTGTCCGCCTTGCTGCCGGCGTTGTCACCGGCGTTGTTGCCGGTATCTTTCGCAGGAAGTTTTCCCCCTTCGATCACCATGCCGATCTTACTCATGATGAACTCATAGGAATTCTTATCATGAGGCTTGATGCAGCCGGAACAATCCTTGATGCCCTTGGCATAGCTGAAGTTGCCGCCGCATTTGTCGCGGAGCAGGTAGAGCGGACAATAGCAAAACAGGCAGTTGAACTCCTCCTCCGGCACGCCCTGGTGGCAGGGGAAAAATTCACATTTCGGATTGGGATTGAATTTATAATGTTCGGTTTCCAGCTTTTTCATATGTCCTCCTATCATCCTTTGCGCGCAAGCAAAACCACAGCCTGAGATGAAATGCCCAACCCCTCGCCCTCGAAGCCGAGGCCTTCCGTCGTCGTCGCTTTGACATTGACGCGATCGACCGATGTTTGCAGTGTACGCGCAAGAATTTCACGCATCTGCGGAATATATGGGCTCATCTTGGGCCGTTGCGCGACGATGGTCGCGTCGAGATTCCCGATTTGATACCCGCACTCGAGCATCCGATCCGTCACGTGGCGCAACAGCGCGATCGAATCCGCGCCCTTGTACGCGGGATCCGTGTCGGGGAAATGCTTCCCGATGTCGCCGAGCGCAAGCGCACCCAAGATCGCATCCATCACGACATGCGTGAGCACATCCGCATCGGAATGCCCGTCGAGACCCCGTTCATACGGGATCTCGACACCACCCAGAATCAGCGGACGCCCGGGCACCAATCGGTGGACATCATAGCCGGAACCGATTCGAATCATTCGTACATCAATTTCAGGTTCGGCGAGATGTGCAGCTTGGCGCCGGTCACTTCTTGCACTTGCTCCGGTTTGAGGCCGGGAGCGATTTCGATCAATTCGAGTCCCTTCGGTGTGACTTCCATGACGCCCATCTCGGTGATGATCAGATTGACCTTACCGGCCGCGGTCAGCGGAAGCGTACACTGGTCGAGAATCTTGATGTCGCCTTTCGCGGTATGCGTCATCGCGACGATCACCTTCTTTGCGCCGCCGACGAGGTCCATCGCGCCGCCCATCCCCGGAACCAATTTTCCCGGGATCATCCAGTTGGCGAGATTGCCCTTTTCGTCGACCTGGAGCGCACCGAGAACGGTCGCATCGAGGTGTCCGCCGCGGATGATGGCAAAGGAAGTCGCCGAGTCAAAATACGATCCGCTCGGAAGCACCGTCGCAGGCTGTCCCCCCGCATTGACCAAGTCTTTGTCGATGTTGGCCTCGTCCGGTGCCGGTCCGATGCCGATGAAGCCGTTCTCCGATTGGAGCGTCACTTCGACATCGCTCGGGATAAAGTTCGGAACCATCGTCGGAAGGCCGATGCCGAGGTTCACGACGTCGCCGTCTTTGAATTCTTTTGCTACGCGTCTCGCAATGATTTCTTTTACGTCCATCTTAGCCCTCCACGATATGGTCTACGAAAATATGCTGTGTCGCAACCGCATTCGGATCAATCTCACCCACCTCGACCAGCTTCTCGGCTTCGACGATGACCAGATCCGCCGCCATGGCCATCAACGGGTTGAAGTTGCGCGTCGCTTTGTTGTAGTACACATTGCCCTTGCGGTCGACGACGGAGCCGAAGAGCAGCGCCACGTCAGCGCGCAGCGCTTTTTCCAGGAGATAATCCTTGCCGTCCAGTTGGATGACTTGTTTGCCGACTTCCACCGGAGTACCGATCCCGATCGGAGTGAGGAAACCGCCGAGTCCCGCACCGCCTGCACGTACTTGCTCGGCGAGCGTTCCCTGCGGCACGAGGCAGACTTCCATCAGCCCTTCGTTCATCAGACGACCCGTTTCTTTGTTGGTGCCGATGTGAGAAACGATGACCTTCTTGACCTGCCCGTTGACGACGAGCTTCCCGATGCCCTTGTCGACAAATCCCGTGTCATTGCCGATGATCGTCAGATCTTTGACGCCGGATGCAACGAGCGCGTCGATCATTTTGTGCGGGCTTCCGCAAGCAAGAAATCCGCCGATCATGATGCTCATGCCGTCTTTGATCATTGAGACAGCTTGTTCGATTGAAATTTGTTTTTTCAACTCTTCCTCCTCACTGATTCTATTTTCGCATACTCCATTCGGTTCCCCCCGGCACATCCTTGAGTATGACACCCAGTTCCGTGAGCCGATCCCGAATCTCGTCCGCTTTTTGCCAATTTTTTTGTTGTTTCGCCGCCGATCTCTCGTCGACCAGAGCCTGAATCTTGTTGGACAGCTCGTCATCGACCCCCGGTTCCTCATCGAACGGGGTCATCAGATCGAGCGAGAGCACCTCGTCCATCCGCGCGATCACCCGAAGCTTCTCTGCCGGCAGCGCATCGCTCTTGAGCACCCGGTACAGCACCGACATCGCGTTGGCGCTGTTGAGATCGTCGAACAGGCAAGCGCAAAACGCATCGAATTCCTGTCGGAGCTCCGCGGATTCGCTTGTAGGCTCAGCCCCCCCCGCCGAGCGCAGGAGCTCGGTGACTTTACGCCTCAGCTTGAAATAACCGGACTGTGCCATATCGAGGTTTGCAAACGAGAATTCGAGTTGACGTCGATAGTGCGAACCCAGCAGATAGTACCGATACGAAAGCGGATGATAGCCTTTCTGTTGAAGCAGGGACAGCGTCAGGAATTCTCCCTTCGATTTGGACATCTTGCCCGTCACATCGAGGAGAAATTCGCCATGCCACCAGTAGCGCACCCAAGGCGTAACCTCGGTGTACGACTCCGTCTGCGCGATCTCGTTGGTGTGATGCGTCATAATATGATCGACGCCGCCGCAGTGGATGTCGATCTGTTCCCCGAGATTTTCGAGTGCGATGACGGAACACTCCAAATGCCAGCCCGGATAGCCTTCCGTGTCCCCGAGACTCCTCGGCGATTTCCATTTCATCGCCTGCTTGTCAAATTTGGACTTGGTAAACCACAGCACAAAATCCTGCGGATTGCGCTTGTTGATGTCCTCGGAGACATCGGATCGACTCGCCGTCTGAAGCTCTTCGAGATTGACCCGATTCAGCGCCGTGTAGCGCGGGAAGGTCGAGATATCGAAGTAAATGTTGCCGCCTGCCGCATAGGTGTGACCCTTGCGCTCGAGCTCCTCGATAAAGGCGATATATTTTTCGATATAGGCTGTGGCGCGTTCCGCGACATCCGGCGGCGTGATGCGAAGTGCGCAACAGTCGTCGAAAAACGCCTTTTCGTAGAATTCGGCGACCTCCCAGACCGTCTTGTTCTCGCGCTCGGCTCCCTTGAGCATCTTGTCCTCGCCGTCGTCCGCATCCGATTCGAGATGCCCGACATCGGTGATGTTCATGACATGATGCACCCGGTACCCGGCGAGACGCAAGGTTTTGAGCAGCAAATCCTCGGACACATAGGTCCGTAGATTGCCGATATGCGCATAATGATACACCGTCGGGCCACAGGTATAGACCAAGGCAGACGGCGCATCCGCGAAGCGCGCTTCGTCGATCGATTGAAACCGCTCGATCTGACGCGACATCGTATTATATAATTGCAATGGTTTCTTTGCTTCTCGGTTCATATTCTCATTATAGCACTGCCGATAGAGGGTTTCCAGCCTCTCCCGGCAGAAATGCCCATCTTGCGAAATTCGATCTCAAAGCTAGATCCCGAGATCCTCGCGAATCCTTGCAGCCAGCGCGCGCACAAAAGCGCGTCGATCATTCTTCCATGCGGCTTGCGGGATCGTCCCCCACAAAATCTGCGCTTCGATCGCTTGCATGATCAGCATCTCGATTCCCGTCGCGGTGTATGCGGATCCTCTCCGCGCGATCGCGATCAGCTTCGTCTCCGGCGGGTTGTAAACCAGGTCGATCACGGCGTCGAAGCGCGCGATCGTCTCCTCGCTCACCAAGAGCGGCGCCGGATTGCCCAGTGTACCGACCGGCGTCGCATTGACCAAAATCACAGGACGCCGCGCGATCAAGTCGGCGAGAGGATTTGAGCTGTATCGGGCCGCGGATTCCAACTCCTCGTAGCAACACATCATCTCGGGTGCCATGCTCGCACCGGCTACCCTCTCTTGCCTCGACGGACAGCACGCCCTCGAGGCGGACATCATTTCCCGCTGCCCTTCCTTGCGCCGGCTGATCCAAGCGAGATTCTGGATCCCCCGTGCGCGCAGCACCGAAGCCGCCATCCGCGCCGAAGCTCCCGTTCCGAGTATGACCGCCGCACGATACTGCGCGATATCGGCCGGCAGAATCGCTTCCAGCCCCGCCCAATCCGTGTTGTAGCCGACGCGAAACACATCTCCTGCGCCGGGGCTTTCGG
>JAUMWO010000154.1 GCA_030529605.1 Bacillota bacterium
GGCTGGACACGGGCGACATGTTGCTGAAGCGCGAAATCTCGATTCGCGAGATGCCGATCCAAGCCGTCCATGACTTGTTTGCACGAGAGGGAGCAGAGCTCCTGCTGGAGACGATCTCGTCGCTCGACGCCGGAACCGTGGATCCCGTCCCTCAGGATCATACGCGTTCTTCCTACGCGAAGAAGATCACCAAGGCGGATTTCGAGTTTCGTCCGTCGGATACCGTCTCTAAGAGTCTTGCAAGGCTTCGCGCATTCGGTTATCTCAAGTTGCGCTTCCACGACAAGCAGTTCAAACTCTTTCAGGCGCGTCGATATCCGGACGGCGAGCCATTTGACCCCACACGTTGCATTCGACTGGAGTGCAGTGACGGGTGGTTGGAACTGCTCGAGATCCAACCGGAGAACGCGAAACGAATGAGCACACAAGCTTATTTGATTGGGCATCGTTCCGATGCTGTGTTATCATGAAATAGGAGGTCAATATGCCATATTTGTACGATGATCCGATGTATTTTGTCGTTATCATTCTGGGACTCTTGTCCGTCGTCGCGTCGTTTCGAGTCAAATCGACTTTTGCAAAATACTCCAAAGTCGCTGCACGCCGTGGGATGACCGGGGTAGAAGCAGCGACGCATATGCTTCGGAACAATGGATTGAACCATGTTCAGATCCGTCAAATTCCGGGGGATCTTACGGACCACTACGATCCGCGCAACAAATCCGTGAACCTGTCGGATTCGGTATACGCAGGGCGTTCGGTTGCATCGATTGCGGTGGCTTGCCATGAAGTCGGTCATGCGATTCAGGATGCGCATGCGTACGGCCCTCTCAAATTTCGACACATGTTCTTCCCGGCTGCAAACATCGGTTCGCGCCTGGGGCTTCCGCTCTTTATCGCCGGTCTTGTCTTTTCTCTGGGCTGGCTTCAATACTTCGGCATCATTTTCTTCTCTGCGGCGGTGCTGTTTCAACTGATCACATTGCCGGTGGAGTTCAATGCGAGCCAGCGCGCTCTTGCGGCGATGGAGAATCTCGGCATCGTGGACGCCGAGGAAGTGAACGGAGCCAAGCGGGTGCTCTGGGCGGCTGCGATGACCTATGTCGCTGCGGCGGCTGTTTCGGTCGCTCACTTGGCGCGATTGATCCTGCTCTCGCGAAGCCGCGATTAAGGTTGCGGCTTGATGACAGCACGCCAACTGGCTCTACAAACTTTAGTCGATGGGCATTATGTCAGCGATCGCTTGCATGCGCAATGTGAAAGACATCATTTGAGCGATGCCGATCGCCGTCTCTATATGCAGCTTGTTCTCGGCGTGGTCGAAAACAAGCTGCTTTTGGATTATTATATCTCCCGAATTTCTTCGACCAAATTGTCCAAGATGGATCCGGAAGTCCTTTGGATCTTGCGTCTCGGAATCTACCAGATTCGGTTTACGGAGATTCCGGATTTTGCTGCAGTCAATGAGTCGGTCAATCTTGCAAAAATGAGGTTGCGCCCTCAATTGGTTCGATTTGTCAATGGCGTGCTGCGCAGTTATTTGAGACAACCGGAAATCCCGTTGCCGAAGGATCCGGTGGAGCGTATGTCTCTCGAATATTCACATCCGAAGTGGATCGTACGCATGTGGGAGAAACGGTATGGTCTTGCATTTACCGCATCCCTTTTGCAAGCAAACAACCAAACGCCTTCGCTGAGTCTCCGAGTCAATACGAGTCGGACTTCGATCGCAGATTTTGAGCGCCGATTGGTCGATGCGGGGATTCGAGCACATCGATCCGATCTCGCTGAGACCGGTGTGGTAATCGACGATCTCGCCGGCCATCGTTTGACTGAGATCCCGGGATTTGCCGACGGGGATTTTATTGTACAGGACGAGGCTTCTCAGCAGGTGGTCAATCTTTGGAAGCAAAGGGGAACGATTGTTCCGGATTCGGTTCGAATGGCGATCGATGTGTGTTCGGCACCCGGGGGGAAGACGACGCATCTACTCGAAACCTTGAAGGTTTGCGGCAATTCGGCAGAGGTACAGGCATTCGATATCCATCCGCGCAAGCTGTTGACGGTCGTGGAGAATGCGGAGCGACTTCGCTTGGAAGACGCCTTGCGCGCTCGATTGGTCGACGCTTTGGAGCCGGATTCGGCGTTGTTTGAGACGGCGGATTTGATTTTAGTCGACGCGCCTTGCTCCGGTCTCGGCATCATAAGGAAAAAGCCGGAGATTCGGTTCAATCGAACGGAAAACGACATGGAGACGCTTGCGGCGCTTCAAAAATCCATCCTTTCCAATGCTTCGAAATATGCTAAAATAGGTTCGAATCTGCTCTACAGCACCTGCACGATCTCCGAAACGGAGAATCAACATGTCGTAGCAGGCTTTTTGAGCGAGAACCCGGATTTTCGTTTGATCGAGGAAAGAGAGTATTTCCCTCATCTCCACGGATGTGACGGGTTCTATATTGCATTGTTGGAGAAAACAAGATGAAAGCTGTTGCTGAGACAAACATCGGCAAAAAACGCAACATCAATCAAGACTTTTATGTATCCGATCCCGCAAACGGGATTTTTATCGTAGCGGACGGTCTGGGCGGCTATGCATTGGGAGAAGTGGCTTCCGAGTTTGCCGCCAAGAACCTGCATCGCCGTATGATCGGGTTGTCCCGCAGTGAATTTGCCAATCGCATCGAGGAGATCGTCCACGAAGTCAACGACGCTCTCGTCCGTTGTGCCGCGCAAAAGCACGGCGGCGTCGAGATGGGGACGACCATCCTCGCTCTGATGTTTTTTGGGGATGTATTCGGTGTTGTCAGCGTCGGAGATACAGAGCTCTTCGGGTATTCCGACGGTGTACTGGAGTCGATCAGCCGATCCCACTCGCTTGCTTCGGAGCTTAAATTATCGCAAGATGAAGCCCGCACCTTCAACAAGGCGCATATCGTGACTTCGGCGCTCGGCAAAGGATTCTTGGAATCGATCGATTCCTCGATTCGTCCGATTCAACATTCCCGCTATTTGCTCTGCACCGACGGCTTGACGCGAAAAGCATTTGCAGACCAGATTGCGCAAGTGTTAAAAGAAACGGAGTTTGAACAGAGTGCAAATCAATTGGTCGATCTGGCC
>JAUMWO010000155.1 GCA_030529605.1 Bacillota bacterium
CCGCTCCGGATTCTCCCCTGAAATGTCACGGATCATCTCGGCATATGACTTGATGATGGTCAACGGCGTCCGGAGGTCATGGGATACATTGGCGACCATCTCACTCCGCATTCGATCCAGTATTTTTCTTTCCTCGCGCGCCGAATTCAGAGCGGCCGCCAGCTCGTCCAACTCTCGAAAGGACCCCCCTTCCAGCTCAAATTCCTCTTCATCGCGGGCAAATCGTTCGGCTTGCTTCGCCAAAGCGGTAACGGGCTTGGTAATGCGACGCGAGAGGTAAAATGCTACTAGAATCGAGACCAGCAGAGCGATGACCGTGACAAGCGCGAGTTGACGCGCCAACACCTGAACCGTCGCCTCCATCGGACTGAGCGGCACGCTGAGACAAAGGACGGCATCATCGTCGAGTACAAGCAGATGAAACAAAGACATGCGGCCACCCGGACCATCCGTCAGCATTCGTGTGAGGTGCGTCGTGCCGATCTGCTGCCATTCCCGAAGCATGGCCAAAACAGGAGCGGACAACGGAGAGTCGCCGCGATGTCCCTTTCGATCAAATACATCCCAAGATTTCAGGGACTCACCATGCTCATCCAGGAGATCGATCCGAATCCCATTGTCAAATGCCGCAGCAGCCGCCCTTTCGGCAAACATATTCTCTGCTTGCGCATAAGTTTGCTTCAAAGAACGCGCCAATCGCTCAATCTCATTACGTTTCATTTGCTCGTAAAACGAGTGAAAAAAGACGGTCTGCAGCAGCCAGAGAAGCGCCAGAATCGAAGCGACAAGCAAAACAAACCAAACGAAGAGCTGACGTCGCAAGCCTTGGTATTTCCATCGTTGTTCCAACTTCATCTTCAATCCCTCCGTTACGGCTCAAATTTGTATCCCACCCCGCGGACGGTAACGATCCGATCTCGTGTGCTTCCCAAGTTGGCACGCAACATTTTAATATGCGAGTCGACTGTCCGGTCGTCCCCGAAGAAATCATATCCCCAGACATGTTCTAAGATCTGAGAGCGAGAAAGTGCAATGTTCTTATTGCGAATCAAGTAAACTAGAAGATCATACTCCTTTGGGGTGAGAGCGATCGATTGCCCGGACACGGTAACCACTCGCCCCGCCTCGTCCAAACAGAGCTCCCCATAACAATGCGAAGAGACCGTCTCTCGGCGCGTCCTCGATAAGACCGCCCGGATTCGAGCAATGAGTTCATTGGGAGAAAAAGGTTTCACAATATAATCGTCGATTCCGAGCTCGAATCCATGCAATTTGTCATATTCTTCACCGCGTGCCGTTAGTAAAATCAGCGGCACATCGGAGATCTTGCGGATTTCCGACGCCGCAGTAAATCCGTCCATTTTGGGCATCATCACATCCATCACGATCAAGGAAAAAGTTTGGTTTCGCACCTGATGCACCGCATCCATTCCATCCGCAGACTCGACAACCGAGTATCCGTGGAATTCCGCATACTCGCGTATTACATCTCGAATCCGCTTCTCATCATCGACAATCAAAATTGGATCCACCGTCACACCGCCTTTCCCTTTTCTCGCCATTTTATTATATCGCAAAAAAAATCGCAAAAATACGAGAGAGGGCTCCCGTACCCCGAATTGACTTCACCCTCCGCCATACGCTATATTATGCGTGTAATGCCGTCCGCTAGCCGCGAGGTAACCGGGGTGTTCAAATTCATTTGGAGGTATTACGATGGCAATGAAGTACATTCCTGAACCATTTCGCATCAAGATGGTCGAGCCGATCAAAATGCTCACGCGCGCGGAACGCGAGCAAAAGATCAAAGATGCGAAGTACAATCTGTTCAATTTGGCAGGCGACGATTGCTACATCGATCTGCTCACCGATTCCGGCACCAATGCGATGAGCGACAAGCAATGGGCCGGCATGATGCGTGGAGACGAAGCATACGCCGGAGCAAAGAGCTATTACAAACTCGTCGAGGCAGGAAAAGACATCTTCGGGTACGAGTACATACAGCCGGTACACCAAGGCCGCGCTGCAGAGAAGGTTCTGATGCCGATTTACCTGAGCAAAGGAAAATTTGCGATTTCCAACACCTTCTTCGATACCACCCGCGCGCATGTCGAAATCGCAGGAGCACGTGCGATCGACTGCGTCGTCTCGGAAGCAAAAGATCCGAGCAAGCGCGCTAAGTTCAAAGGCAACATGGACATTCAAAAGTTGGAGCGACTCATCCTTGAAAAAGGGCCTGAAAACATCGGTCTCGTCGTCATGACGATCACCAACAACTCAGCAGGCGGTCAACCCGTGTCGATGCAAAATATGAAGGACACGGCAGCGATCTGCAAGAAGTACAATATCCCGCTCGACATCGACGCGGCGCGTTATGCGGAGAATATGCACTTTATCAAGCGCGATGAACCGGGCTATGCGGACAAGTCGATCAAAGAGATCGTGCGCGAGTTCTTCAGCTACGGGGATATGTTCACGATGTCCGCTAAGAAAGACGGAATCGTCAACATGGGCGGTTTGATCGGAGTCAAGTCGGCGGCTGCTCAAGAGGTCATTCTCAAGATTAAAGCAAACTGCATCAGCTTCGAAGGATTCTTCACCTACGGCGGCCTTTCCGGTCGTGATATGGAAGCCCTTTCGATCGGTCTGTACGAGAGCATCGATGACTCCTATCTCGAATACCGCATCGGTCAAATGGAATATCTCGCCGCGAAGCTCGACGAAGCCGGCATCGCATATCAAGCTCCGGTGGGCGGTCATGGACTGTTCCTTGACGCGAAGGCGATGTTCCCTCACATTCCGTACCATGAATTCCCTGCGCAGGTGCTCTGCATCGAGCTGTATAAGGAAGCCGGCATCCGCACTTGCGACATCGGATCGTATATGCTCGGAAACGATCCGGACACCGGCGAACAACTTAAGAGCGACTTCGAGTTTTCAAGGCTCGCGATCCCTCGTCGCGTCTACACACAAGCACACTTGGACATCATGGCGGAATCGATCATTGCAGTCAGCAAGCGCGCACAAGACATCAAGCGCGGTTACCGCATCACATGGGAGCCGCCGATCCTGCGCCACTTCCAAGCACATCTGGAGAAGATCGAAGAATA
>JAUMWO010000156.1 GCA_030529605.1 Bacillota bacterium
GCGGTGCTCCCGACCGCCGTCGCGCACCTCATGTTCCGAGATCATATCAAAGACAGAAAAAGTCGTCAGCGACAACACCCAGCGTGTCACTTCCGTGTCCGGATAGATCGGATCGATCACCTCGGGCAAATCCCCGATCGCGACCACGACGCGACCGCCCCTCTCGACCGCCGGATTGACTGTGGTCACCGCAATCGAAGTCGGTTCGGTCGAAAGAGGATTCGTCGCTTCGCAAGAAGTAAGAAAAGCTGCTACAAGAATGCAGCAGCACAATGCAAACAATCGGAATCGATTCCGTTTAGTGAACCTCAAAATCACTTCCCCCGATGAACTCTTTCAAAATCGAATTGCGCGGCACCAATTCATCGTCATCGATCGAGCGGAAGTACCCGAGGAATTTACGAAGCAAAAGCGCCTCCTGGTATTCCGGATACTCCGGTCCGATCTGCTCCAGCAAAGGAACCGCATGTTTCTTGAGGACGGCAAGCTCGTAAGGGAGCGCGGAGTTGAACACCGCGTCCGCCTCCTCTTGGAACGGGAAGATGTACTTTTCTTCCCCACGGCGAACCGAAGACCACATCGAGATCGTCCGCACCGCCGAGTGACCGCGGAACGCATTGTCCCGCACCATGCGACGAAGCAGACGCGCCTGCGTCGTCGGAATTCGGTTGTGCTCGTCGATGTTGAGTTGCGTGAGAGCCGAAATGTAGATCTTGTACTTGTTTTTCTTGAAGATCTTCGGTGTCAGTCGATCGTTCAGACCATGGATGCCCTCGATGATGATCGGCTGATCCTCGCGAATGCGCAATTTGTCCCCCTTGTATTCGCGCTTACCCGTGTGAAAATTGAAGCTCGGAAGCTCAACTTCTTCGCCGTCGAGCAGACGGCTCAAATCGAGGTTGAATTGCTCGAGATCCACGGCTTCCAACGCCTCAAAATCGAAATTGCCCTCTTCGTCGCGCGGAGTGAATTCACGGTCGACAAAATAATTGTCCGTGCCGATGGTGATCGGATTGAGTCCGTTGACCGAAAGCTGGATGCGCAGGCGATTGGCGAAGGTGGTCTTGCCGGAAGACGACGGTCCCGCGATCAGGATCACGCGCTTCTTGAGCTTGGTGATCTCATCGGCGATGTATGCGATCTTCTTTTCCTGCAGCGCTTCGGCGATCTGAATCAATTCTTTTTGGCCGCCGCGCTCGATCAATTGGTTGAGGTTGTAGACATAGGAGATGCCGAGAATCTGGAGCCAATCCTCCATTTCAGTAAAGACTTCCGCGAGTTTCGGCGACTCCTCGAACTTCGGCACCTCGAGCGGCGAAAAGCGAGTCGGGTGCATAATGATGACGCCTTCGTCGTATTTGACCAAGTCAAAGACCGAGAGATACGAGGTGTTCGGAACCATGTACCCGTAGTAGTAATCAAAGGAGCCGTCCAGCTCGTAGAGACGGATGGTGCTCGCATCGCGGTATTTGAGAATATCCGATTTCCATTCCATCCCTTGACTGATAAAAATGGAATGCGCGGTCTCATGCGACACTTTGACCGACTTGATCGGCACACTGCGCTCGACATATTCCTTCATGCGCGCACGGATCATCTCGTATTCTTCGTAGCTGAGAAGGCGCCCTTCATGGCGAATCTCGCAGTAGACGCCCTTGCTGAGGGAGTTGGAAACTTTGACATCGATGCCGGGAAATACGGTGGTCGCAGCGCGTATGAACAAAAAGATCAGGCTGCGCTGATAGATTTTCTCGCCGTCCGGATGCTCGATGCCGATAAACTCGATTTCGTTTTCCGCCGAGATTTTAGAGGAGAGTTCGCGCAACAGATTCCCTTGACGGGCGGCAACATAGCGGAGCGCTCCGATCTGATTGGCGAGCTGTTCATAAGTCGCAGCACGGTCGATCGGATAGGAACCATGTCCTTTGACTTCCACAAAAATCATACTCATCGGTACCTCCCTATAAATGTATCGATTTCTCGCGACGGGCTGACAAATTCCGCATCGCCGAGTTGTAACCGGTGACAATGGAGCAACTGGGAGCGAATCCCCGAGACGATACGCCCCCCGTATTTGAGATCGCCGACCAAAGGATGCCCGATGCTCGCAAAAGAAGCGCGGATTTGGTGGCTTCGCCCCGTGATCAATTTGGCCTCGACCAAAGTAAAGTCGTCAAATCGTCGGAGTACGCGGTAATCCGTATGCACCTCACGTGCGACCGCAACGCGTGGCGAACTGTGAGACCGGCCGTGAGACGGAATGCGAGACGGAACGCTCTGCGACGACCGCACCGTCGAACGGTTCATGCTCTCGTCTTTTTCGATCATGCCTCGGATGCTGCCCCGGTCTTGCCCGATGCGTCCATGCACGACCGCGAGATAGTATTTTTCGATGGACCGCTCGCGCATCGCTTGATTCCAACGCTTTAATGTCGCATAATCCTTGGCAAACACAAGAAGACCGCTTGTATTCTGATCGAGCCGACTGATCGGCGCGGGGCGAAAGGTCGGAGTCACGCATGACTTGAGATAATGCAGCACATGCGTCGCCGCAGTGTCCTTGTACTCCTCCTTGGTCGGATGCGTCAACATCCCGACCGGTTTGTCCACCACGAGCAGATGGTCATCTTCGTACACGATCGGCATCGGGAGCGGACGAGCTTCCAAGAGCTCCGGAGCCGTCTTAAGTTTTTCGAAGCTTTCGTCGCTGAGAAAAACCTCGACGACATCTCCCGGCTCCAAAAAGCGCTCGCCGGAAGTGATGCGGGCACCGTTGACCTTAAAGGTCTTTTTGCGCAGGAGCTTAAACAAAAGATCGCGCCCCGCACGCCCCAGTATTTTTTGCAGGTAACGATCCAACCGTTGCCCTGCGTCGTTTTCTCCAATCTCAAATCGTTTCACACTATGATTGTATCACAAACCGCGAATCTTGACTTGCCCTCCTCCAAATGCTAACATTAGGAAGGTGCAAGGGGGCCATATGCTTAGAAGAATCCGCAATTTCCTTTTCGATATTAAAGATCTCGTCATCGTCGTCGCCATCATCTCGGTGCTGTTTTTCGCCGTCACCTGGAAGGTCAACGAAACCCTCAATG
>JAUMWO010000009.1:0-16053 GCA_030529605.1 Bacillota bacterium
TACCTTGAGACCTCATTGTTGATCAAGGTGAGATATTTTTCTGCGACATTGTCCGCATCGATCAATACCGCGATTCGTTTTTCATCTCTAAGCTTCATGCGCCAATCACTCCATCCATCCGTTCGATCTACTTTTTCTGAAGCAAGTCACGGATTTCCGTGAGGAGAACCACTTCATCCGACGGCTTCGCCGGCTCTTCCGGTTTCGCTTCTTCTTTCTTCTTGAACTTCTCCATCATCTTGATCATCATGAAGATCACGAATGCGATGATAACAAAGTCGACGATGTTTTGGATGAATTTACCGTAGTAAATCGCGACCTCCGCCTGATCCCCTTGAGCCGGTGAAATCAGAATTTTGAGATCCGTGAAATTGACTTTACCGAGCAACACTCCGATTCCCGGCATAATGACGTCATTCACGAGGGATGCGACGATCTTGCCGAATGCACCGCCCATGATGACCGCAACGGCGAGATCGACGACATTGCCTCGCATCAAAAACTTCTTAAAATCCTTCATATTTCCTCCTTTTGTCGATAATCGACGGATATTCTTACGCGTTGTCCGCGTTGTTACTTTCTTGCGTGCGTTCCGGGAAGAAGCGCACCAGACATCGAATCGTCAGATAGAAGATGATCAGAACCGAAAAAACACCGATCAGTCCATATCCCATCAGCATCCATCCCAAGGTAATTTCGTTCATCGCATCCTCCTTACAGCAAAGTCAGCAACCATGGAACGAGGGCGAGAACCATACCGCCCGCGACGATGGAGCCGAGTTGTCCGGCGACATTGGCAGAAACCGCTTGCATCAAAATGAAGTTGTGTGGATCCGCTTCTTTCGCCATCTTTTGGACAATCCGCGCCGACATCGGGAATGCGGAGATTCCGGCTGCACCGATCATCGGGTTGACCTTGTTTTTGCTGAACAGATTGAGCAACTTGGCAAATGCGACACCGCCTGCGGTATCAAACACGAAGGCGACCAGCCCCATCAACATGATCAGCAGGGTACGATAGTCGAGGAACTTTTCATAATGCATCGTTCCGCCGATCGTGATTCCAAGCAGGAGAGTGACCAGATTGGCCAATTCATTTTGAGCGGCCTTGCTCAAGCGCTCCAACACCCCGGATTCACGAATCAGGTTACCAAACATCAACAGCCCCACCAGAGGGACGCTGATCGGGGCAATGATGCCCGCGATGATTGTGACCAAGATCGGGAAAAGAACCAGCACCGTCTTGGAGATCTTGGTGTCGGTGTAGGTCATACGGATCTTTCGCTCTTCTTTGGTCGTCATCATCCGAATCACCGGAGGTTGAATTACCGGCACCAATGCCATATAGGAATACGCTGCGACCGAGATCGGCGCCAGCCATTCACGCGCAAACTTCGCGGCGACAAAGATCGAAGTCGGACCGTCGGCCGCACCGATGATACCGATCGCCGAAGCTGTCTTGAGATCAAAGCCGAGCTCCGGAAAGATACTGTTCAGGAACAGCGCAAGCATCGTGGTGAAGAAAATGCCGAACTGCGCGGCGGCTCCGAAAAAGAGCATCTTGGGTTGCTTCAGCAGCGGCGAAAAGTCGATCATCGCGCCCACTGCGACAAAGATCAAAACCGGAAAGATCTCGGTAAGAATGCCCACCTTGTAGAAAATTTGCAAGACTCCGTCGATTCCTTCGTAGCTCCAGATCGAGCCGAGCGGCAAATTGACGAGAATCGCTCCGAAACCGATCGGTAGCAGCAACATCGGTTCGTAGTCTTTTTTGATCGCGAGGTAAATCAATGCCCCCCCGATCGCATACATCACGAGATATTCCCACCGAAAGCTGAGAATTCCCGGAAATAACTCTTCCATATGTCTCCTATTTCAATTTGTAGATGCGTCTTCGTTCGAGATTGAACACCGGATCCGAGAAGGTACCCGGCTCCGTAAATTCTGTCGCCTTCTCCATATCATAGATGCGAGCATCAAGCATATCGAGATGGTGCAACACCTCGCCTTCGGGGATCGCCGGTTTTTTCGGGCTGCCGAATTCCGGTTCGTAATGATGCGTCAACACGAGATGTTGAAGCAACAAGGAGATTTCCGGATCAATCTTCAGCTCTTTGGCGAGCGCATCGATCACCTTGATCCCCATGATGATATGTCCGAGCAATTGACCCTCTTTGGTATACTCATCGACGATCCCCAGCTCATTTGCGTTCATCTCATTGAGTTTCTCCAAGTCATGGAGCAACACGCCCGCATAAACCAGATCGCGGTTGAGATGCGTGTACACGTCGCAGATCCCCTTCCCGGTTCGCAGCATCCGGAGCATGTGATACAGCAAGCCGGAGCGAATGGAGTGATGATTGGTTTTAGCCGCCGGATAGTACATGATGCGCTCTCGATTGCGGTCGTAGTACACCGCGACGAGTCGGCGAATGTCCGGATGCTCGATCGAACTGATAAAACCTTCGATCTCATAATACATCGCTTCGGCAGGGATCGGAGCGACCGGAATGATGTCGGCGATGTCGTAATCGTCCTCATCGCGCGCACGGCGAATCCGCTGAATCTTCGCCTGAAGCGAACCGTTAAACAGGGTGATCGCCGCTTCAATTTTGACGATGGCGCCGACTTCATACTCCATATCCGCATCGGTCAACGGGCCCCAATGCTTGGCATTGACCGTGCCGGTGACATCTTGAATCGTATAATCGATGAAGGTCTTATTGGTCGACGAAGTCTTGATGTCCTTCCATTTCAGGACATAAAATCCGACGACGGTCTCTCCGGCGACAAAATCCTTGATGCAAGTACCCATCTATGCCTCTTTCATTTTCTCGACCGGGTATTTGCTCATCAACGCGGTCACTTTCGTGAGATATGCTTCATTTTGCTTGCGGATCAGCAGATTGTGGCGAATCGCCTGATGCACTTCATCCAGCGTTTGCTGAGCCCCTTCTTTTTGATCCGTTTTCAGAATCAAATGGTATCCGAACTGGGTTTGAACCGGCTCGGAAATCTGACCGACCTCAAGCGCAAACGCAGCCTGCTCAAACTCCGGAACCATCATGCCTTCTCCAAAGAATCCGAGGTCTCCTCCGACTTCTTTGGACGGGCAACTCGAATGCTCTTTGGCGACGTCGGCGAATGTGCTTCCGCCGTGGATCTGTTCGAGCAACGACTTCGCCGTTTCTTCGTTGCCGACCAGAATATGCGACGCACGAATCTCCGGCTTGGTGAGGAACATCTCTTGGTTGTCCTCGTAGAAATGCTCGACTTCCTCGTCCGAAACATTCGGAATGCTCACCGTCTGCGCGACATTCATTTGGCGAAGGAGATTGCGTTTCATTTCTTCGAGCTGAACCTGAAACTCATCGGTCTCTTCCATTTTTTGATCGACTGCATCAAAATAAAAGAGCTCTTGATAGATCATCTCGTCCAAAAGACGTGCCATCCCCTCGTCGCCCGCAAATTGAGCCTGTGTCTGAGGGTTGAGAGAATGGAACAATCGGTCCAGATCCTCTTTGGTAATCTCCTTGCCGTTTACTTTCGCTAGTAACATCATTCCTCCATATTTCATTCGATTGGTTCTTATTCTTGGCCAAAAATTCGAATCTCACGTTCCAGTTCCACGCCGAATTGGGACGCGACTTCCTGACGCACATACTCGACCAGATTGAGCACATCGCAACAAGTCGCGCCGTCGACATTGACGATGAAGCCACAATGTTTTTCAGAAATCTGTGCCCCGCCGATCTTGGCACCGCGCAACCCGGCGTCTTGAATGAGCTTGCCTGCAAAATGCCCCGGCGGCCGTTTGAACACCGACCCTGCCGAGGGCAGTTCGAGCGGTTGTTTCGATACGCGCTGCTCGGTCAAATCATCGGTTCGAGCCTTGATCTCATCGTATTTGCCTTGGGAAAGATCCAGACAGACTCGCAAAACAATCCATCCGCGGTTGCGGACAGCCGACATGCGGTAACCGAAGTCCATCGCGCTGCGATCCACAATGAGATTGTCTCCATGCTCGTCGATGACTTCCACCCAACGAACGACATCCTTCATCTCCCCGCCGTATGCTCCGGCATTCATATATACCGCTCCGCCCAATGTCCCCGGGATCCCGGAAGCAAATTCGAACCCGGTCAATTCGGCTTCCATCGCCGCTTGCGCCAGCTCCGAGAGCAAAACACCCGCCTCCGCAATCACCTGTGACCCGTCGATGCGATATCGGCTGATCGCCTGTTCGATCTTGATGATGTACCGGTCGATTCCTTCATCTGGAACAAGGAGATTGGAACCATTTCCAAAAATCAAAAACGGTTCGCGATGCTCACTCAACAGCTGAACGAGCTGAACAAGCTGCGAAGCGCTTTGCGGCAATAACATAGCTCGCACCGGACCGCCGATGCGAAATGTGGTATGGCGCGACATCGGCTCTTGTTCGAGTACATGCTCCGCGCCGAGAAGAGCCTTGATTTGATCGATCAACCCTTTATTTCTCCGTGTTTTTCCTGATAGTTCGGTTCCACGATGTGATTGGACTCGTCCAAAATCACGACGCGAGGTTGGAATCCTCGCGCCTCCTCCTCGCTCATCAGTGCATAAGACATGATGATCACGACGTCACCAGCTTGAACCAGACGGGCAGCAGCACCGTTCAGACCGATCGTTCCGCTGCCGCGCTCGCCCCGGATCACATA
Source organism: Bacillota bacterium (assembly GCA_030529605.1). GTDB lineage: Bacteria > Bacillota > Clostridia > Peptostreptococcales > Acidaminobacteraceae > JAUMWO01. Next base: position 4,701 of record JAUMWO010000009.1, read on the forward strand.
GGTCTCAAATCGCGCACCGTTGTTGTTGTTGACGATCTGGACACGTTCGCCCGGCAAGAACCCGGCCGCCTCCATCAGATCCTCCGCGATCGTGATCGAGCCGACGTAATTGAGATTCGCTTCCGTCACGCGCGCACGATGCAGTTTTCCTTTAAATATCGTAAGTAGCACTGCTACCCCCTCACATTGTCGATCAATCTCGTCTTCCCGATGTAGACGGCGAGCAAGATCAAGTATGGTCCTTCGATCTCTCGGATCGGATCCAAGGTCTTCGGATCGACGATCCGCACATAGTCGATGCGACCTCCGGCACGCTCAATGATATCACGCATTTCCACGATGAGCGGCTCCGTTGCAAGGGGCTTGCCACATTGTGCTTCGATTCGTTTTTGAGCAGTAAAAATCGCCTGCGACAGCGATCGAGCCGAGACGCGCTCTTCAGGAGACAGATAGGTGTTGCGGGAGCTCATCGCCAAACCGTCCGACTCACGCACGATCGGGCAAGGAACGATCTCGACCGGAAAGTTGAGATCCCGCACCATCGCTTCCAAGACCGCGACCTGCTGCGCATCCTTTTGTCCGAAAAAGGCTTGATGCGGCCGAACGATGTGGAACAATTTCCCGACCACCGTCGTCACTCCTTCGAAATGAGTCGGACGAGTAGCACCCTCCAGCTTCTTCGTCAAATCGCCTCCTACTATTATACGCGAATTCGAGCCATTTGGGTACATTTCCTCGACATTCGGCGCGAAAACCAGGTCCACTCCTCCCTCCTCACAGAGTTTCAGATCGCGTTCCAAATCGCGCGGATAGGTTGCAAAATCCTCGTTTGGCCCGAACTGCGTCGGGTTGACGAAAATCGATACGACCGTCCGATCCATCGCTTGTTTCGACTTCGCCACGAGCGAAAGATGCCCCGCATGCAAGTAACCCATGGTCGGCACCAACCCGATGCTCGCCCCTTTGGATGTTTCGGTCTCCCACCAACTTCTCATTTCCTGAATCGTCTGAACGACTTTCATAAGTCCTCACTTTGTGGAATACAGTTTTAGTTTTTAATACAGTTTGTCGATGATTTCGTCCGCAATGTGGAAGCTGTGCTCCTTTGCAGGGAAATCACCGCTTCGAACTTCGCGGGAATACTCCTGCAAGGCGCCGACGATCTGACCCTTAAGGTCCGCATATTTCTTGACAAATTTCGGAGTGAAATCGCTGAACATTCCCAGCATGTCCTGGATGACGAGAACCTGACCGTCGCAGCCGCTCCCGGCTCCGATTCCGATCGTCGGAATGGAAAGTCTGGACGAAATCAATGCCGCCAGTTGATCCGGTACCGCCTCCAATACGATGGAAAAACAACCGAGCTCTTGAAGCAAAAGCGCCTCGTCGAGCAAGCGACGCGCCGCTTCTTCGCTTTTGCCCTGTACCTTAAACCCACCGAGGGCGTGAATGGACTGCGGGGTGAGCCCGATATGTCCCATCACCGGAATCTGCGCGCGCAGGATCGCCTTGATCTGCTCCGCAACATCGGCGCCGCCCTCGAGTTTCACCGCGTTTGCGCCCGTTTCTTTGATCATGCGGCCGGCATTGCGAACCGCCTCCTCCGCATTGATGTGATAGGACAAAAACGGCATGTCGACGACCAAAAACGGCAACTTTGCCCCGCGTCGCACAGCCTTGGCATGATGAATCATCTCATCGACCGTGACGGGCAAGGTGTCCTCATAGCCGAGCATCGTCATGCCGAGCGAATCGCCGATCAAGATCGTGTCGATCTCCGCTTCCTCGACCAATTTCGCAGTCGAGTAATCGTAAGCCGTGACCATCGTAATCTTCTCGCCATTGTGCTTTCGTTTTTTGAAATCGCTGATTGTAAATTTCTGCATCCCATCCCCCTTTCGCTTCCTTCTCGCCGTTATTTTTCTTCGCCTGCTTCCTTGCTGTCTGCAAGGGCATCCTCGGAATCCGAAGCAATCGCTCGTGACAACAGAGCGGCAATCGCCTCTTTTTGCTTCGGATCCGCATTCGATAACTCCAGCGCTTCGCGCGACAGCGAGCAATAGATGTCGATCTGCTCCGGATCGAGTGCATGCAAATGGCTCTCCACCGTTGCGACATCACCTCTTGCAATCGGTCCCGTCAGCGAAGCATCGACGCCGAAGCGCTTCATATTCTTAAGTGTGGAATCGACCAACGGCCAAAGCAAGTCTTCACGTTCGATCCCGATCGACCTCAATTGCCGGTTGGCATAATGCAATAACGCGACAAACAGATTCGACGCGATCACCGCCGAAGCATGGTAAAGCACTTTCTGTTCGCTGTCGAGCTTCACGGCGAGCGTCGTGAGCTCGCCGACAAAACGCTCAATCGAGCGATTGGATTCTTGCGAATTCAGCGGAGAAAGTTCGAGCGCGAAATAAATTTGATCGAAATCCGCTTCCGGTTTGGCGAAGGATTTCAGAGGATGCAAGCTAAATGCAGCACTCCACGGCAATCCGGATGCCTCTTGCGATTCAAAGACAGTGGTAGACAATGAGCCGGACATATGAAAAACATAGCGATTGCGATTGTGGCGCAACGAGCGCGCAACCTCTGCGATCGCACCGTCCGTCACGACAAAACCGACCGCATCACACCAATCCACCAAAGCATCCGTCGTCGCAAAGACGATCGGATATGCGATCGATTGCGTGTCTTCCCCGGAAAGCGTCGCGGCAGCCAAGTTGGTTGAAAGCAAAGAGGAAGTCTTGGCCGCAGCCTCGACGGCAGCCCCTTCCGTACGACCGAAAAAAGCTACTTGGAATCCTTTCCGAAGCAATAGGGTCGCAAAACTGACTGCAACCTTGCCCGTTCCAATAATCCCGATTTTACGAATCTCCATAGTCCCCTTCAACAAAAAAAGGTGCACAAAGAGCACCTTTTGTCCGATTATTCACTTACGGTAAGGTCCGAGGTACCCTCTAGCACCACTCTATCATATTTGTAGCGGAATCACAATGTAAAGCATGGTCAGCTGTCCAGTCTGCCGCGAATCGCTTCGCTTCTGGTCGCCGGAATCGCCGAAGATAAGGCCATTACCATCTCGAGCGACTCAAAGGATACGGCCTGCTCTCGACCGCGAATCACGAGACGCAAACAGCGCCCGAGACTGTAATAATCGGCGAGTTTTGGATCCGCATCGACCCGAAACACCAGTTCCGGAGCCGTAAAACCGTCCGGTTCAAACACTTCGGGCTGCACCCCTACCGGTTCCGAATCGCTGAATCCGACAATCTGCACCCCAAAATCATCGTCGATGATCAATTTGTTCGGTGTGAGCCTCCCATGCACAATCCCTTCCAGATGGATGTGACGCAGTGCTTGCATCGATGAAAACAGCAGTCGGTCAAATTGTTCGATCAAACGATCGATCAGACGATCGCTTTCCAAATATTCAGATAGACTCAGACCATGGTGGCGATGCATCAGCAGCAACACACCCTGCGGCTCGATCGAAAAATCGACGAGCGCCGACCGCTCCATCTTTTGATAGGCGCGCACTTCCTTCAATCCCTTCTCGAGATTGCATCGCTTGAGAACCAGCCGATGCCCCGTTTTCTTGTTTTTAAGAAATTGGATTCCATTGCCTCCGCTTTCCGTCATTTGATATTGACTTAAGTCCATATCGCCTCCTTTTTATGGCGGAAACTGCGACATTCCGTGGCAGTTTTTACACGCTTCGTATCCTCTGGCTTTCGCCTCGTCCATCGGAATCCCGTATTTCGACTTTCGAAGATGAAAGCAACCGTCCCGATGGTATTTCACGCCCGTGTTCGTGATGTACACGGTCTCTTCCTCAAAGTCGATCCCGTCGGAGCGCACGGAAGCACCCCCGGGAATCACAAATTGTCCCGAACCGGACAAGCTCGGGAAACGATAATGGTACGACAAATCCAGAATCACATTGCCGTAGTCGTCCTTGAGCGCCACCATCGGCGCGACGCGATTCACCAGCCCGTCGATCTCGCGTCGATGAAACTGTTGACCGAGAGCGACATTGGAGTGGACGGAGAGCAGAGTCGTGTCAAGCAACTCGCTTCGATCCCTCGGGATCAGCATGGCACTGACGGACAGCTCATCACGGACACCGAGCAAACTCCATTGAACCTCGTCGTCCACGTAATTTGCCAGCAGAGTGCCGAAGCCCACGAAAAGAGCGAGCAGCGCGATCGAGAGCGAGATCGCAGCTTCTATCGCGATGCTTGCCCGTCTTCTTCGCATCATTCGACCTCCCACAAACGGTTGACAAAACGGAGCTCCGCGGGAGCCACGCGAAACAGCCCGGGGTTGCTCCATCGCACCTCGATGCGATGGCCGACCGAAAAGTCGTCGAGTCCGCGCTTGGACTCGCTTCGTTCTCTTAAATCCGATTCGATGAGATTCATCGCGCGGAGAATGGTCTGTTTTTCTGATTGCAGAGCAAGCAGAATCCGCAAATAGTCGAGATAATAGAGCTTGTGATCCGTCAATCCCGTCGGTTCGGGCGGCGAGTCAAACACATTGGTCAGAACCGTCTTGGCGAGCGTGCTCCACCGAACCACCCAGTCCTCCCGACTTTTGAGCATCGGAATCCCATAACCTTTGAGCAGTTTTTCCACATCGATGTAACTCTCCGCAAAACAAATCGCGGAAAAGCAAGCTCCTCGAGCGATCAATTGGAAAGGCGGCGGTATGGCGGCAGTCGCCCCCGTGATTTCACGCATCAATGTCGTATCGGTGATCCCGATCGCCATGTTCGGAAGCAACCGGAGGGCGGTCAGTTTCAATTTCACCTCCCCGAACGATGCCGCCTCCTCCGGATGACCCGAGATGAGATACTCCACCTCACCTCGTATTTGGCGTTCCAGGTCTCGCTCCGCTTTTCTCGGACATTGCACATCATAGCTTCGAAATACTTGTACCGCCCATTCGTTGACTCGAAGTTTATCGAGCACGGAACCGAGGGTGAGGTGGGGCTGAGCGCGCTTGCTGTAATCCCATTCTTTTTTTAACGGCAGCACTCCGCCTTCCGACTGCGTCAACGACAAATTGCTCACCAGGTTTTGCTTGAGAGTATCCAGTTGCTTCAAAAATTCAGCAAGCAAACCGCCTTGATTCTCACCGATCGCCTCTCGAAATGCGATTCGAAATGCCGCATTTTTATCGTTCAGACGATCGCGGCACGCCTCGATCGCACTTCGTAACGCGTTCAATTCCGCGCCGGTCTTTCCCGGAATCTGAAACTCTTCGAGCAAAAGGGCAAGTTCGGTCTTAAGCGCATCGCAGTCGCGTCCCAGGTTCGATACCTCGTCGAGTGCCGCGTCAACCTTGGCATGGTGCGTCCGATACTGCGCCTCCAAAACCCTGAGGTCATGTAGGGAAGGATCTTTCAATTCCTCCTGCAACTTCTCCGCCTCCGCGCGCGCCTCGCGAAGCCATTCACCAAATTGCACGAATTCCGTCCGCAACTGATCGCGTCGTTGCTTCACCTGCGACAAAATTTCCTCCAAAGCGTCATTGGGATCCCAGTCAAACCAGCTTTTCGGAATCTCAAAGCAGCCCGAAAGCGAGCGTTGCAAATCGTCAACCTTTTCCTTTGCTCTCAGCACTTCGGAATCGGCATGTTCACTCTCCAGCCCCTCCTTGACGGCGTCGATGGTTGTGTGGACGATCCAATTCAACGAAGCATCCAAAACCGCTTCGCGAAATCGGTTCGGGTCGGAAAGTCGATCGTATGCGACCGAAATCTCCCGATCCGCCGCGACTTGATTTTTGTCGAAATACTCGCTCAACAATTCCGCCGTGAGAGATCGGTCATAACAAGCCAGCATCGAAAAATTCTCTTTGAAGTAACTGTTGTGACAAGAGAGCTCGGACGCGCTGACCGCATATGTGATCTTGTAGATCTTGGAAAGATTTTGGCGGAAGCGAAAATAATCGGCGAGCGCCAAAGTGCTCAGAAGAATGACCGGAACGACGATCGCAAGAAACAAAGTGATTCCACCCCGGCGACGCATCAAGGAGCTCCGTGCAGCAGACGATCGATTGCCTCCGCGGTCATCCGATTGGCCTTGTACAGGGAAAACAATGTTCCGGAGATCGAACCGATCGATCGCGACCGAACTTGGTACTCAACCCCGGTCAAACGCTGATTTTGGCTTGGGTGTAGTTCAATTTCTTCCTTTCCGTTCAACGATGATCCCACATGGGTCGCCATCAGAAAACGCAAACCGATCTCATTTTGATGAAAGATCATAATGGATAAAATCGAAACCGAAAAAACAAGTGTAAAAATTAAAATAGCAACCAGAGGGAAGATCAGTACAGACTCGAGAGTCATAACCACCTCCTGTGGTTGCTATGATATCATAATTTCCAATATTTGTCAAACCTATTCCAAGATATACTTGATCTCCAGCGATTTCAACAATCCTTCGACTTGCTCAAAGAGCGAATTGTTCGCTTTGTCATCCTTCAGGCGCAAGACAAGCGACCGGTCTACCGTGTCGAGATGGGTTTTCAACGCATCCAGATCGACCGGAGCATCATTCCAATAGAGTTGAGTCTCCTGCACCCGGATTTGATCGCCCGACCGATCCGAAGAAACGGGCGCGCTCGGGTCCGTGACCGGATTGCTTAGGGACGGAACCGAAGCGGGTTCCTGCGGGGACTGAAACAGCGATAACAATCGATCCCCCAAATTGCCGAGACCGAATGGTCCGAACAAGGCGGAGAGCAGCAACGCCAACACGAGGAGCAGTCCTCCGCGACGCAACCATCGCCTCTTCTTTTTCTTCTTCTCCATACTACCTCCTATTCGACGCCTTTCGGCGCGATCGCATACAAGGATCGTTCTTCACCCAAAACTCGAATCTGTTCTCGGACTCCTTCCAAAAGAGCAAGCCAAGCATATCGATACACCCTGCCGTCCTCCCGCAAGAGGAAGAGGATCATACGCGCATCCTCGCCCTCCGTAGCACCGCGCAATGTCGTTTCGAGTTGCTCCCGATATACTTCGTAAGTGCGGATGGGTTCGGCCAGAAATAAAGCGGTCGCCTCACCATCCAAATAAAGCCGATTGTCCGTACCGCGCAGTTCGACTCGAACGATACGGATCCGCTCCCGGACCGCATCCCATGCCAACGCATTTTCTTCCTCCAAGCGCTGCGGCGATCGGGAAAGCGCCTCGACAGCAGCATCTGCCGTCTTGCGTTCCGTTTCGATCATCCGATCCATCTCCGTGTTTCCATTGATCAATATGGCAAACAGCAGGATAAAAAGGATGTCGATTAAAGGAGTGATGTCCATTCGCTTCATGGGTTACACCGTGCTGTCCAATCGCTCCAACAGCATCTTCAATCCCTGTTCATTGCTTTCCGCCGCCGGAGCCAGCGTCGTATCCAGACTGCGAAAAATCAACGCGAACACAAGCCCCCAAAACGTCGATGTCAATGCGACGGTGAAGCTCACAATCACACGTTGCTGAGCAAAGTCGACCATATGCAACAGGGACAGTACCGTCCCCAACATCCCCAGCAGAGGGAATGAGGCGGTGATCGTGTTGAAAATCGAGTAGCTGATCGCCTGCTCATCCTTCATCGCTTGCAACTCACGCAGATCCAGCTTCTCTTTTTGGGTCCCCGAAAGCCGTGAGACCAAAGCTTCGATCGGCTCATACAAACGAGGTTGCAACTGATTGCTCAAAGCACGAATCGACCGATGCGCCCGCGGATACGCCCACAAAATATTGACGAGCGCGAGCAACAGAATCAGCAAATCGAAGCCGAGCAAATTGCGAAGTATAATTCCGAACATACTACCTCCCGGAGGTCATCCGCGCGATCGCATCGCCCAGAATGCGATCAACATAATCGCCGTCGAAGTGAGGATCGAAAGCTCCTCCCAGTGATGCAACAGCAGATTGCCGCAAAAGACGGCCCCCAATGCAAAACTCAGAATCACCAGAAAGGAATAACAAGCCTTTCTCCACAGATCCCTCTTTCGAAACACCGCAAATTCCGACAACGCCTGCACACCCGTGCGCAGATTGCCGATGCACATCGTCGTCGCGATGCCGTATTCTTGCGCTCCCACCTTACGAAACGCTTCGACTTGAGCACCGCAAGCGAGCGAGATCAAGCTGTTCGCGATCAAATTCATATCCTGAGGCAAAAATGCAACCAAAGCAAAGAGCAACGCCTCCATCAACACGACGATCTGCCTCCAATGGACGCGCCGCGCTCTCTGAAAGCGAATGCGCAGCAGCGCAGCCGCCGCGATGCCGAGAGAAAACGCGAGAATCGGAACCAGGTAGGTGAGGATCGCCGAAAAATTCCCGGCCGTCAGATGCACGCCGAGCAATACGATATTGCCGGTCTGAGCATTTGCAAAAACGCCGCCTCGCCCCAGATCGGAATACGCGTCCATCAATCCGCCGGAGAAAGCGAGCAGTAAGACCAACCGCAACGATTTCGACGGCGGGACGAGCGGCTCGGACGGCCTCACTTTGTCTTGCATACGCTATCACGCACGATGAGCTTGGACGAAACCGAAACCTTTCGCGGCACAAAGTACGAAGTGCGCAGCCGCTCCATCGCCATGCCCACAGCGACCTCGCCCATCCTTTGCTTGTGAATGCGAACCGTCGTCAGCGGCGGATCCGAAAATTCCGCCGCGACGATGTCGTTGAAGGAGAGGATCGAAATGTCCTCGGGAACCTTGAAATTGCGTTCTTGCGCGGCACGAAGCGCGCCGAATGCCATGCTGTCGCTCGCCACAAAGAACGCAGTCGGGATGGTTTCCTTGCTCAGCGCCTCGTTCATCAATTGATATCCGCTCTCCATCAGGAACGACCCGAGGTACAGGTCCTCGCGATGAAAGACTCCTTTTTGTTGCATAAAACTGGCGTACACCAGCTCACGCTTCTCACCGACTGCCAGATTTTGGCTGCCCACAAACTCTCTGCCGCCGATGTATGCGATGCGTCGATGTCCCTCGTCCCAGAGATACTGGAGCGCACTTTCCGTTGCGGAAAGGAAGTCCACCACTACAGAATCAAATTTCCGCTCATCCGGGGAAGTGTCGACAAACACGACATTCTCGGTCACCGCTTGCAAACGCCACACTTGCTCGGGCGAAAATTTACCGATCGCAATGATCCCGTCGACTTGCGCCAATTCTTCGATCTCTCTTCCGCCTCGAAAGAAGCAGTTCAATTCGATCCCTTCTTCGCGACATCGTCGCTCAACGCCGAGACGAATCGAAAGATAGTAGGGGTCATCCAGTTCTTGCGCCTCCGTGTACCAGTGCACAAGCGCGAAAGAAAGATTCCCCTTCGTTTCGACGATGGGATCGATCGGATATCGCAAGTCGTTCGCGATTTCTAAAATTCGTTTTCTCTCCTCCGCTGGAATTCGCGGCGAAGCCTGGAATCTCAAGATATCGAGTGCCAGTTCCGTCGTAACTCCGGCACGCGAAGCAATCTCTTGTATGCTAAGCATCGAATCGCCTCCGATCGAATGTTTCGAAAGTTTTACTTTCACTCTTATTATAAGGGCTTGCAGGCGCTCTGCCAACAAAAAACCGCTTACCCACGCGGATAAGCGGTAAATTTTGTAAAATTATCGTTTTGCCACGTATTTTCGCATATCGATCGCCGTCGCGATGAGGATGACGACACCTTTGATCGCGTATTGCAAGTTGGCATCGACTCCGAGGAAGATAAACGAAGCCGTGATCAGCTGGAGAAGCACGACGCCAAGCACGATCCCGCTGATCTTTCCGACGCCGCCCGAGAACGACACACCGCCGATGACACAAGCCGCGATCGCGTCCAGCTCAAAGTTAAATCCGGTCGCCGCGTTGTTGGACCCGACGAATGCCGAAGTGATGTAGCCGTTGATGCCGTAGAGAACCCCGGCGATGGTAAAGACCGTGACGATGGTCTTGGTGACCGAAATTCCCGAGACATTCGCCGCCTCCGGATTACATCCGACCGCAAACATGTTCTTGCCGATCACGGTGTGATTCCATATGAACCACATGATGCCGACGAGCGCAATCGCGTAGAATACGATGAACTGGATCCGGATGCCGAACAAGGTGATCCCGCCCGTGATCAGATCGGCAAACTCCGGACGGAGACCGCCGAGCGGTTTCCCCGCGTTCGTGCCGAGTTTGATGTAAGCGAGAGACATCGCATAGACGATGAGAGCGGTCGACAACGTGACGATAAAAGGATGCAGTTTGAACCGAGCCACGAAATAGCCGTTGAAACTTCCGATCAAGCCGCCGACGACCATGACGATCAACAGGACGAAGAGCAGATTCATGTCCCCCAGTTCCGGGAACATTTTGCTCGGATAATCCAGGCGCTGCGTCAACGAAGCGACGATACAAGCCGTCAATCCGACGATACGGCCCGCAGAAAGGTCGGTTCCCGTCAGGACGATGATGCCCCCGATGCCGAGAGCGATCGGCAGACGGAAGGAAGTGTTCGTAATGATGTTGACAATCGAACCGAAGGAAAGGAATCTCGGCGATGTGATCGTCACACCGATGATGTAGATCAGGAGAATGATATACAGGAGATTGTCGATCAGCTTATTCGCGATCTGCTTCCTTGTAATCCGAGGCTTTGCTGCCGCGGTCGAGTTTTTGTTCGCTTCCATATTCCTCCTAGACATATTTCGCAGAAAGACGCATAATCTCTTCCTGCGTTGTGGTCTTGGCGTCGACGATACCGGCCATCCGACCGCCCGACATCACCATGATGCGGTCGCAGACACCGAGCAGTTCCGCCATCTCCGACGACACCATGATAATCGCCTTTTGCTCACTTGCCAAATTATTCATAAGTTGATAGATTTCGTATTTTGCACCGACGTCGATTCCTCGTGTCGGCTCATCCAGCAGCAACACCTCCGGCACGGTCAACAACCATCTGCCGAGGATCACCTTCTGTTGGTTTCCACCGGACAGCGTACCGATCTTGGTCCGGAGCGATGGAGTTTTGACGCGCATCGATTGGACGACCCATTCGCTGTCTTGCACCATCTTTTTGTTTTCGAGATAGAAAACCTTTCGATAATTTTTGAGATTGGCGACCGTCGCATTGGCGTTGATGTCCAACACCCCAAAAATCCCGGTCGCACGACGCTCTTCGGTAACCAGCGCAAACCCGTTCTTGATCGATTCGCGCGCATGCTTGTTGCCGACTTCTTTGCCGTGAATCTTGATCTTACCGCCACCGCGTGCTACCGTGCCGTAGATCGTTTCGAGCAACTCGGTCCTCCCGGAACCGACCAGTCCTGCAACGCCCAGAATCTCGCCCTTA
>JAUMWO010000009.1:16063-25297 GCA_030529605.1 Bacillota bacterium
ATCGCGAATCACATTTCCGTGAACGCTGGAGAGATCCTGTACGGTGAGGATGACCTCACCCAGAGCATTTGTCTTTTGTGGAAAACGACTCGACAACTCACGCCCAACCATCAGCGCGATGATCTTGTCGATCGTCAGATTACTTGCACGCTCTGTCGCAACGGTCTTACCGTCGCGCATGATCGTGACATCATCGGATATTTTGAGGATCTCCTCCATCTTATGCGAGATGTAGATGATCCCACAACCTCTTTTCTTTAGCATGTCGATGATGCGGAAGAGATGTTCGATCTCCGCATCGGTCAACGACGAGGTCGGCTCATCAAATACAACGATTTTGGCATCGTACGAAACCGCCTTTGCGATCTCGATCATCTGCCTCTGGGAAACGGATAGCGTGCTCATATTCGCCTTGGGATTCACTTGAATCCCGAGTTGGTCAAAGATCCGCTTGGTCTCTTCGAGCATTTCCGCTTCGCGGATCACCCCGAAGGTATGCTTGAAACGACCGAGCCAAAGATTGTCGAGCACCGTCATTTTGATCGCTTGGTTCAACTCTTGTTGCACCATCGCCACGCCGTTTTCAAGTGCCTGCTTCGCGTTGGAAAAACTGACGGTCTTGCCGTCGAGAACGATCTTACCGGAGTCCTCGAGGTAGATACCGAACAGGCATTTCATCAGCGTCGATTTTCCTGCCCCATTTTCACCCATGAGCGAGTGAATCGTCCCCGGTCGCACCTTGAGCGTCACATGGTCCAAGGCCTTTACACCGGGAAATTGTTTGCAGATTTCCTGCATTTCCAAAATATATTCGCTCATACTACTCCAACAAGATACCATGAATAGGGATAAAGATCGGCCGGTGAGAGATCCCCCCACCGGACCGATCCTTAGAGTTCGAACTGAATTGTATTACTTCGTGAAGACCGAGTAAGGGATACGGATCTTGCTGGTTTCTCCCTCATATTTGTAATCGGTTCCTTCGATGAAACCTTTTTGTGCGGTCGTATTCTCGACAAGCTTCGTGATGCAAGTTGCCATCGCAACGGCGTCCTGCTTCACCGAACCGTCCATCTTTCCGCTCAGGATCGCGTCTTGCGCGGTCTCGGTCGCGTCAACTCCGACAACGATGATGCGCGGATCTTGACCCTTGTTGTAGTCGAGCGCATTGAGCGATTGGATTGCACCAAGAGCCATGTCGTCGTTGTTTGCGAAAACGAGCTCGATCGGGTTATCGCCTGTGAATGGGTTCGAAGAAAGGAACGAGTCTGTCGCTTCTTTCGCTTTATCGATCGCCCACGACGCGTTGACATCGCTTCCGATTTGTACCAGCTCCGGCTTACCCGCAGCTTTGAGGAGACGGTTTGCTTCTTCTACCGAGTACTTGGTACGACCGTTTGCTTCCGGATTGTCGAGGTCCGCACGAAGCATGATGTAGCTGATTTTGCCGTCTTTGTTGAGATCCGCTTTGTCCCAAGCGCCTTCTGCGAGCAGGATGTTTGCAACCAGCTCACCTTGCATGTAACCCGCTTGGTCCGGATCCGTTCCGACGAATACCGCTTTGTCGTACGCCTTGATCACATCGTCCGCAACCTCACGGTTGAAGAAGATGATCGGGATGCCGGCATCCTTCGCCTTGTTGACGACGACTTCGCCGGATCCTGTCTCGACGATGTTGACGACGAGAAGGTTGGTGCCTTTCGCGATCGCAGTGTCGATTTGGCTGTTTTGCGTATCTTGCATGTTTGCCGCATCGTGGAATGTGTAATTCACATTCAGTCCCTTGAGCTGAGACTCGATCGAATCACGAACGGTTCCGATGTAAGTATCCGAGAAATTGTAGATGAATACATCGACATTGAACGCTTCCGCACTCGGATTTTGAGGTGCCATTGTTGTTTCCGGCTGTTGCGATGCGCCTTGTGTTGTAGTAGGCTGTGTGCCTTGGTTACAACCGGCGAGCGCGCCCACGAGCAGCACGAGTGTCAGAAACACTGCAAAAAACTTTTTCATGATGATCACTCCTTTTCTTCGTCTCGATCCTCGAAACGAACATTTCGTCGTAATCTTAGCGTAATTGCGATGTAATCTCCATGTAAATTTTCGCTTAAAAACCTAGAAAAAAATGCTTCACTCCGACAAATTGCGGATGGGCATTCCCTCGACATACAAAAAACGTCCTCCTGCCATCGGATACGGGAAATCCTCCATCGATTTCTCCTCCAAGATATAATCGATCAACTCCCGGATTGCCCGACTTTGCGTCGCCGCATCGTTCAGCACCGTGCCGTCCAATTGCCCGTCCCGCACCGCTGCGATCCCCGCCTTGGTCCCATCGACACCCAAGATGAGAAAACGCCGATTCTTCGCCTTCAAATAATCGAGCGCCCCGAGCGCCATATCGTCGTTGTTGCTCAAGATCAGCTCGATCTGGTCAGGATACCGACGATACACGGATTCCATCACCTTTTTGGCCTTGAGCCGACTCCACGAAGCGACCGCGATGTCCAGCACTTCGACCTTGTATCCGTACGACTTCAGCGCCTCGATGGACGACGTCGTACGCCTCTCCGCGTCTTGATGCCCCTGCTCCCCCTTTAAAATCAACAGCTGGATGATGCCATCCGCATTGCGATCGTAACGACTCGACGCAAAATCATCGCCGATCAGCGAATGCACGATCTCCGCCTGCATCATCCCCTGGGCGGCCGGCGCAGCTCCCACATAATACACATTGGGATAATCTTCAATCTCGCTCGAAAGCGGTTCCCGATTGATAAAGATGACCGGAACCCCGCGACTGTCGAGCTTCGATGCAAGCGCTCCGCAAGCGAGGCGATCGACGGAATTGACGACGACCATGGCCGGATTTTCTTCCAGATATGCGATGATCTGCTCGTTCTGACGGATCTGATCCTTCTCGGCATCAAACCGATCGAGAACAAAGTCCCCTTCGATGGTGGCACGGATCTGTTCGCTCAGCTCCAGGATAAAGGTATCCTGCGCATCATACAGGAACAGCCCGATGCGCCGCTGCTGTTGGCCGCGACAGCCGGAGATGAGCAGCGTAAGCGCAACAAGCAGGACGAAACACGCGATCAAGAAACCGCGGACGCAACGCGAAGACCCCCGTCCGGTACGTCCAGGGTCGCCGCCCCTTCGGTCTTGATGACGGTCGTGTTGTTCGCCGTCTCGATCGATGTAGCCTTTATCGTGCGATCCCAAGCTCACCTTGTTGATCGACGCCTCGCTCATAACCGCTCTCCTTTCCCTTGATGCTCCGCAGTAGGAGGAATGATCAGAGTGATCGTCGTGCCCTCGTCGAGCTCACTCTCGATCCGAAGATCCGCCGCTTCCCCATAGTATATTTTCAGTCGCAGATAGACATTCTTTAGCCCCACGCTCTCTTGGGGCTTGAGGTCTCGAAGCTCGGCGTAGATGTCCTCAATCTTGGATTCCTTGATGCCGTATCCATTGTCAAACACGCTCAGCACCAAGCGATCCCGCTCATCCAAACGCGCCGAAACCACGATGCGTCCGTGGTCGATGTGATTTTTCAATCCATGGTAGATCGCATTCTCCACGAGCGGCTGCAACAGAATGTTGAGGGTCTTCATTTCCAACACCTTCGGGTCCACATCAAACTCGTATTCAAAGCTGTTGTTGTATCGAATGCTTTGGATAAAGAGATAGCTCTTGACATGCTCGAGTTCCTCGCGTACCGTGATGACGCTGCCACCCTTCGAAATGCTGATGCGGAACAATTTGGCAAGGGCGACCACCATCGCCGACGCCTCCTCGCGCTTGTTGTTTTCGATCATCCAGACGATCGAATCCAGCGTATTGTAAAGAAAATGTGGGTTAATTTGATTTTGGAGCGCTTTGAGCTCGCTCTTTCTCTGCTGATTCTGTTCGTAGACGACGCGGTCCATCAATTCCTGCAGCTTGCGCATCATCGCGTTGAATGATTTGGCGAGCGAAGCGACCTCCTTGCCCGAAGGCAGGTGGACCTCTTCTTTCACGAAGTAATCGGACTGCTCGATGCGACGCATCGCCTTTTCCAGCTGTTTGAGCGGATCCGTAATCTTCTTGGTCACCTGCTGAAAGACGAAGATCGCGACAATCACGGCGACCACCGTAGCGAACAACAGTCGCTGCAAGAAGCTCCGCTCGATGGCATTCAGGGAATCGATGTTGATGGCAACGCAGATGCGCCATCTCGTATTGAGCAAGGTTTCGATGTTGACGCTCATCGTTCGCCCGTTGATGACGGCGCGTCCGCTCCCCAGCATAATCTGCCGATAGATCGGAACCTCCTCGGAGAGCTGATGGTCGTCGTCCGAGCTGTATACGATGTTGTACTCGGGGTCGATGATATCGATGTGTCCGCCTTCCCCGAAATTTGATTTTTGCGCCAGATCGACGAAGTTCTCGAAGCTGATCTCCATTTTGAGCGTCGTCGGTTTTTTCCCCTTGCCGAAGAGGATCCGTTTGCTGATCGTCGTAATCGTCTTTCCCGATTCATCCGCCGCATACGGGAAGGAGAACGCATGCACCGTGTCCTCCGCATTCGCCTGAGCAAACCAAGGATCGACGCGCTCGGCAAAGGTCCCGACCTCGATCGGGCTCGACGAGGCGACGCACCGCAGAGAGTCGTTGTCGTAGACGGAGATGCTGAGAATCTCGCTTCGCAGCTCGGTGACACCGCGAAAATAATTGCCGAGCTCCTCACTGTCGTCCCAGATATCCCGGCTGTTGATGTAGATTTGCACCGCATTGGAAGTCTCGATGATCGCGTCGATAAAACTCTCGTAGTGATATACGATCTGATCCGAGCGCTTCTTTACCTGCGACATGACGGACTTGTCCATCTCTTGGCGAAAACTCGTGTAAGTAGTAAAAAAGACAATGATGGTAAGCAACAGCACGACGCTGATTCCGGTCGCCAAAATGGCGATGCGCAGCGAGAGTTCTCTGCCGATTCGCTTTCTACTCATCGCGCACCTGATTGCGGTATTCCTTTGGCGAAACCCCCGTGTGTTTCTTGAAGCAATGGCTGAAATAATACGGATCCGAGTAACCCACCATCTCGGAGATCTCGACGATCTTGTGGTTCTTGTCGGTCAGGAGGTCGATCGCCTTACGCATCCGCAGCGCCGTGACATATTTTACAAAAGTGGTGTTTTCACGCTTAAGCAAAGTATTGATATAACTGATCGAAAGGTTGGTCTGCTCCGACACTTGCTCCAGACAGAGATCGGAGTTGGGATAATGCAAATCGATGTAATCCGTGACCCGTTTCAACGAGCTTCCAACGCTCTCTCGCACCGCTTCTTCATTGATGCGGCGCACGGAGTGAAGCACACGATGCAAGTACTCCCGCGCCTCTTCCAACGAAGCGAAGGAGAACACCTGCTTGTGCATCTCATCTCCCTGTCCATATTCGCGATGCAGGGCATTCAAATCATGGCAGGCATGAATCATTCGATTCAGAATGCTCGTCGTAAAATACAGATAGGAACCGTCGGCGGCCTGCTCCACCACTGTACGGAAGATGTGGTCGAGTCGCTTTTTGCCTTCCTCAAAATCCTTATGGCGCAGGATGTACTCAAAATCATTGAATTCGTTTTCATCCAACTTCACGCCGCTTCGCATCGCCGGAATGTTCCCGAAGGAAAACACCTTTCCGCCGCCGACCAGTGCGCGGTATTCCAATGCCTTGAGCGCCTCGTCCCGCATCGTTTTGAAATTGTGGCTCGTCCGGTCCGGATCCAAAGCGCATGCCGCACATTCCGCGATGTCGCTCAGCCCGGCGCGCAGCGATTTTCCAAAGCGCCGCTTCACACGTTCAATTTGCATCAGGAAGAAGGACTCGACATCCGAAAGCTTGAAACGTTCATCGCTCAAGAGGAGCACAAACAGCTGATCCGAGCGCAAGAAGGCGTAACTGTGGGACGAAAAGCTGACATCCTCAAATGCAAGCTTGAGCGAAGCGAAGGCGCTCTCCTGTTTCGCGTACTCATCGTCCCCCTCTTCCAAACGTCGAAACTCAAAGACACCGAGCATCGCGAAGCGAAAACCGAGGTCCACGCCGTCGCTCAGAAGTTTTCGTCGAAAGGCCTCGCTCACTTCGGCCATCGCCAGCAGCCGACACAGATCGTTTTCGCGCAGAATCGGGAGATTCTTTTGATGAAACTCTTGCAGTTGCTTGATGTTCTCGGAAATCGAGAATTCGTGATCGAGTTGCGCCTGCGCTTTGATCAAAATATCCCGAATCTCCGACTGGGAAATCGGCTTGTTGATGAAGCCGATTACACCCAGATTTGCGGCAGTTTTGGCATAGTCATACTCGTCGAAACCGGTGGTTACGACGCTCTTAATCAGCGGCATCACTTCCTGAACACGTCGAATCGTCTCCAGACCGTCGACATACGGGATCTTGATATCCGTCACCATAAGCTCGGGTTGGACACTCAAGATCCCATCGTATGCCTCGATGCCGTTTTCGTATTCACCGACGATTTCGAAATCCGTATCCGAGAGCTCGATCATCCGTCTCATTTTCTCACGGATTTCCTGTTCGTCGTCGATGATCACCAATTTGTATTTCTTAGCCTGCGAGTTCATCCTTCAATAGTTCTCCGAGTCGCTTGATCCCTTCCACGATCTTCTCCTCGTTCATGTTGGAAAAATTCAAGCGCATGCAACGTTCGTTCCCGCCGTTCGGGAAAAAGGAGCCGCCCGGTACAAAGGCCACTTTGCGCTCGACCGCCTTCTCCAAGAGTTTCCTCGTATTGACGCGTTCGGGAAGCTCGACCCAAGTGAAGAGTCCTCCGCTCGGGACGACGTATTTCGCTTCCTTCGGGAAGCATTGCTTCATCGTGTCGATCATCAAATCGCGACGACGACGATAGACTTCCTTGATGGTCTCCACATGGCGATCGAAATCATAGGAATCCAAGAAGACCGACAGCTCGCGCTGCGAGATCGAGCTGGACTGCAAATCCGCGCCCTGCTTGACCATGATGTATTTCGACAGAAGCTCCGGCGACGCAGCCACCCAACCGATCCGCAGTCCGGGAGAGAAGGTCTTGGAATAGGTGCCCAAATAGACGACGCGCCCGTCGGTATCAAGCGACTTCACCGGCGGAATCATCTCACCTTCAAAGCGAAGCGCACCATATGGATTGTCTTCGACGATCACCACATTGTAGCGTCGCGCCAAATCATAGAGTTGCTTCCGTCGCTCCGTCGACCATGTGCGTCCGGATGGATTTTGGAAATCCGGGATCACATAAATAAATTTTGCCCGCTTATTGGTCTCGAGAACATGCTCCAACGCCTTCATGTCCATCCCGAAATCATCGGTCGGAATCTCTTCAAATTCACATTCGTAGGCTCGGAACGCATTGATCGCACCGAGATAGGACGGGCTCTCGCAGAGCACATAATCCCCCGGATTGAGGAAAATCTTTCCCGTAAAATCGAGCCCTTGCTGCGAGCCGTTGGTGATCAGGATGTCGTCCTGCTCCACCGTGACACCGGCTTGCGCCATCTGCCTTACGATATGATTGCGAAGCGGATTGTATCCCTCGGTGGTCGAGTACTGCAACGCCTCCTGCCCCATCGTCATCATCACCTTGGCGGAAACCTCGATCATCTCTTTGATTGGAAACAGCTCCGGAGCCGGTAGCCCGCCGGCGAACGAAATAATCTCCGGCTTCATCGTCAGCTTCAAAATCTCGCGGATTTCGGATGCTTTGATTTTCTTAACGCGATCGGAAAACAAATGATTCATACTTTTCTCCCCATAACCCATTTAATTGTCAACTTCAAAAATAAAATTTGTTGACAATTCGCTTCGAGCCCCCTATACTCATCAACATGAAAACAAAAACGCTCACTCAAATTGCACTCGGTACCGCAATCATCGCTGCGATGTCGGTACTTCCGTCACTCCCGCTGCCGTTTTCACCGGTGCCGATCACATTCCAGACCTTCGCCCTCTTCTTGGTGGCCGTGGTCCTCGGAAAGCGTTCCATTGCCTCCATCGCACTTTATCTGCTGATGGGCGCTGCCGGACTTCCGGTTTTCGCCGAAATGAAAGGCGGCATCGGTACCATGTTCGGACCGACCGGCGGCTACCTGGTCGGCTTCCTCGCGATCGGGTTCACCCTCGGTTACGCTTCCGACTACATCTTCCGCAAAGTGGAAGGAAGAGAGAAGCGTCCCCATGTGTTGGACGGAATCTTGTTCGCCGTTTACGGTCTCATCGGCCTCGCAATCGTCTACGCGATCGGCTCCTTGCGACTTTCCGCCGTGCTGGCGGTTCCATTGGAGCAGGCGATCGGCCTCGGCGTCACGCCGTTCATCATCCCGGATTTGGTCAAATTGTTGCTCGCAATTGTGATCGGAACCGTTATACGCCGCAGAATCCCGATGTCTTAATCGTTCGGAACAAACGCAACCTTGTTCTGCCCGCAGGTCGGGCAGTGCCAAAAATCAGGGAGCGCCTCGAAAGGCGTTCCCTTTTCTATATCTTGAGTCCAATCACCGCGCTCCGGTTTGTAGACATAGCTACAAACCGTGCAGTGATAGTATCCGCTAGCGGACATTCGCCATGATCTCCTTTTCGCGCATCGCAATTTCGTCCATCACTTCGCTGTAAGGCTTGTTGAAGTTCGTGAGTTTGCCGATGACCGCATTGAGCAGGTAGTGCATATTGATGATCTCTTGGTCTTCGATCAGGCAACGGCTCGCGACGAGAAGGAAGCGGTCCATCTTCGGCGCATCCTTCATCAGGCGATCGAAGAGATGGCAAGCGACCTCCGTGTTTTTGATGTCCAGCAGCGAGAAGAAGAGGCGGAGATCTTTGTTGTCGTAGATCTTGAAGACCAGCTCACGCAATCCCGGCGAGCCGCTCTCCTTGCTCATCTTCAAGATGGCAAGCAAGTCGTACTTGAGCTTTCGATAGGTGAAATCGAAGTCCTTGTATTTGACCGAGATGACGTTCTCCCCCGTCAGATCGATCTCATTGCGCTCCGCAAACATTCTCTGGTAATTGACTTTGAGGAATTCATCGCCGAGCAACGAAATGTGATAGCTCATGAGAGACGGCGTATCGATGCCTTCGCGCATTAACATCGCACCGGAGCCGAGGATGACGAGATACGCGAGATAGGTATCCGACTCTTCAAAATTATGGATGTAGTACTCGACCAAGCGGCCCATCAT
>JAUMWO010000157.1 GCA_030529605.1 Bacillota bacterium
ATACCGGCCAGAATGTCATGCCTGTAGTCAACCTGATTCAGCGTATCCGCCGTATATTCGTTGCCGTACTCGTCCTTAATTCTTACGCCGAGTTTTCTGGACAATGCCTCGGTCAGCTGAAGCGTGAGTTTCCAATCGTCGATGCTGCAAGGCGTAAATGCTCTCACGCGATAGCAACGCTTCCCTTCAAAATCGGCCATGCTGAGTTCCACACCTCGCGCACTAATTCCGATGATCGCCACCAGCAGCGAATCCATCTCATCCAAACGCTTCGCGTGGAATGCATCAAAGTCAAAATCCTTGCGATCATGGGGAATGGAAAATTGCTTCAAGCGCGGAACCAAATCGAGCAACTCTTTGACCGTGAGAACCTTTTGACTGGAAAATAGCTTCTTGACATGGGGCAAATAGAACGAATAGCTCATAGAACCTCCTCCGGATAGCTAAGTATAGCATCGTTATTGCGTCGCCTGCTGCCACTATAGGGCAAACTTTCCGGTGATCGCACTCATCTCCTGCGCCATTACGGTCAGATGCGAACTCGATCCGGCGATGTCTTCCGAAGAAGCTGCCTTATGCTTTGCGGACATCACGGATTGTCTGTCAGATTCCTTGTTTTGGTGGGAAAGATGATTCACCGTTTCGATAATTCCGAGCAGATTCTCTTTGGTGCGCTCAAGCTCTCCTCCGGACAGATTCAGCTGTTCAAGAGATTGGTTGATGTGTTCGATTTCTTCAGAGATGGTGGAGAACTGCGTGTCCGTATCTCGTACGCAGAGAGTCTGACTGTCAATCGTTTCGTTGACCTCACCCATAATCTCGACTGCTTTCGAGGTTTTGGAATTGAGATCGAATACGATACTGCTGATCTCTTCTGTGAACTTTGTCGACTGCTCAGCCAGCTCTCGAATTTTGTCGGCAACAACGGCGAATCCGCGCCCCTTGTCCCCTGCTCTCGCTGCTTCGATCGCCGCATTCAACGCAAGAAGATTCGTCTGCTTCGCAAGTGACTGGATCATGTCGCTCGCTGACTCGATTCGCATCGCACTCTCGTTTGAGTTGATGATCACCTGCATCACAGTTTGCGAAGACTCCTGTACTTTTTCTGCAGTTCTTACCAACTCCTGAACCGCGACGACACCGTTTTCTCGCGCGTTCATGACGCTCCGAACGGTGGTATTGAGATCTCGAACCGCCATCTTATTTTCTAGGAGCGCCGCCTTCATCACATCCATCGCAGCAGTACCACGTTCCATTTCTTCCGCTTGTTGCAACGCCGATTCAAAGATCGAGTGGACACTCCGCTCCATTTCTGCCGATGTGCCGGCCGACTGCTGACTGGTAGCAGTCAATTCTTCCGATGACGCAGTCAGTTGGCAGGCAATGTCTGAAATTTCACTCATGATTTCTTTCATAGTTTGTTGCACCTGCAACAGGGATTTTGCAATGATTCCAACTTCTCCCTTGCGCTTTGCATAATCTGCCACCGGAGTTTGTCGACCTTCTCGCAAATCGTAGTTCCCGATGCGCTCGATCTCTTGGCTCAACAAGCGGATCGGTTTCGCAATCGAGTTGGCAACCACATAGATGAGCGCCAATACGATCAATACAGCTGCCAAACCGATGATCAACATAAACTGTCCCAACTTTGCGGAAGGAGCGAGAACTTCGGATTTCGGTACCGAAATCACGAGAATCCAGTTGGTACCTTCCACCGGAGTCGCCGAATAAAGCCAAGCATTCCCATCAAAGCTTGCTTCTAAAAATTCGGACTTCCCGGTCAGCAGCGTTCCTTCGAGCTTGTAAAACTTGGAATGCTCAACTTGAAACAGATTGTCCTCGGGCGTATATTGTGAGTGCACGATGAAATCCCCCGTCGGATCAACCAAGAAGGCACGACCGGTCTTAAGAATTTGAATTTGGTTCACGATCTCATAGATCGAATCAAACGCAATGTCGATTCCGAGGACACCGATTCGTTTGCCTTTCTCCTTGATCTCCTTGGCCACGGTAAACACCATCGTCCCGTCGGACCCGGTCCGATATGGCTTTGACAGAATAATCGATCCGGAGCTTACAGCATCGGTGTACCAACCGCGCGATGTCGGATCATAATCGGCCGGAGCATCCCATCCTGCGCCGTCGAGGAAACTTTTGTCTTCGTAACCCATAAAGAAATCCGAGACATCCGCCCGACTTTCGGTAAAAAATGTCAGCGTCTTCAACAGCGATTCCTTCGAAGGGATCTCCTTTTCGATGTCGGTTGCGATGATATCGATGTATCCTTTCTTTTCGGTCAGCAAAGTGTGCATCTGAGCCCCATACCTCGCAGCAGTTTCCTGCATCAGTTCGGTGCTTTCTCGCAAGAGAAGACTGTTGGAGAATTGGTATGCGATCGCTGCGAGGACAATCACAAGGAACAATACCGGCACTCCAATTAAAAGTAACATACTGTTTCGAATACTCATTGATTCCACCCCCATCAATGTCTGTTTGAATATACCACGAAAAACATTTTCTAATCAGAGAAAAATACTCCATTCAGTTCAAAGACTTCTCCGGTTTTCATAATTGAAGTATATTCAAAAAGTGAAATGAATACGCATTGAAATCGAATCAGCGGAATCGTTCGCACGGCTACGCCGTGTCTCCTACGCAAGCGATTCCGCTTGCTCGACAAGTTCGATTCCTTCCACTATACGCAAAAGATCCCCTGCGCTTTTGCGCAGGGGATCTTTTGTGGTGCCCAGAGGCGGAATCGTTCGCTGTGCTTACGCACAGGCTCCTTGCCATTTTTCTCCGAAAAATAGCGGGACAAGTTCGATTCCTTCCACTATACGCAAAAGATCCCCTGCGCTTTTGCGCAGGGGATCTTTTGTGGTGCCCAGAGGCGGAATCGAACCACCGACACGCAGATTTTCAGTCTGCTGCTCTACCGACTGAGCTATCTGGGCAGGTGACGGAAACATGGGCACAAAAATGGTGGGCATAAGTGGACTCGAACCACCGACCTCACGCTTATCAGGCGTGCG
>JAUMWO010000010.1:0-24327 GCA_030529605.1 Bacillota bacterium
CAACGCGTTCTACGCGATTACGGCAGGTCTGATCTGTGGTATCCTGATCGGTGTCGTCACCGAAATCTATACGTCGGGCGATCACAAGTCCGTCAAGAAGATCGCCGAGCAATCGCTGACCGGTCCGGCGACGACGATCATCTCGGGTATCGCGGTCGGTATGATCTCGACGATGCTTCCGATCGTATTCATCTGTGTTGCAACTCTGATCGCATTCAAATTTGCAGGACTCTACGGAATCGCCCTCGCTGCGGTCGGTATGCTCTCGACAGCGGGCATCACGGTTGCGGTTGACGCATATGGACCGGTTGCGGACAATGCCGGCGGTATCGCGGAGATGAGTGAACTTCCGAAAGAAGTTCGTAAGATCACGGACAAGCTCGACGCGGTCGGTAACACGACGGCGGCGATCGGAAAAGGGTTTGCGATCGGTTCGGCTGCTCTGACGGCACTCGCGCTCTTCGCTTCGTACTCTCAGGCAGTAGGTCTCAAGGCGATCGACATCCTCAACCCATATGTCGTCATCGGTCTCTTCATCGGAGGTATGTTGCCGTTTATCTTCTCGGCTCTCACGATGCAGTCGGTCGGTAAAGCCGCTTATCAAATGATCGAAGAGGTGCGCCGTCAATTCAAGTCGATTCCGGGCCTGATGGAAGGAACATCGACTCCGGACTATGCGCGTTGCGTCGACATCTCGACCGGGGCTGCTCTTAAGGAGATGATCATTCCTGGTCTGATGGCGGTTCTCGTGCCGCTTCTCGTCGGTATCCTGCTCGGCAGCGAAGCACTCGGCGGAATGCTCGCCGGATCTCTCGTAACCGGTGTTCTCCTCGCGATCTTTATGGCGAATGCCGGCGGCGCTTGGGACAACGCGAAGAAATATGTCGAAGAGGGCAATTACGGCGGAAAGGGCTCGGAAGCACACAAGGCTTCGGTTGTCGGTGATACGGTGGGTGACCCGTTCAAGGACACGTCCGGACCGTCGATCAACATCCTGATCAAGCTGATGACGATCGTATCTCTTGTATTTGCTCCGCTCTTCCTCTTGATCGATCCGCTCCTGAAATAATCTGATGTTACACCGACGGCAGAGCATGCTCTGCCGTTTTTTTATATTCTTTTTCCGATCGGCAATAAAATGCGATGTTCTTCGTCTATTCGATGAAAGGAGGAGATATGAAACCCAAACCGAATGATCTCTTCACTTTCTTTCTCGAAGAGTCCGAGAAGCTGCAGCGCTACGCGATGTCACGAGCGCGCGAAGTCTCCAAAATGGACGCGGAGGATATCGTCAGCGAAGTCATGATGCGGATGCTGCGGTCGACCATCGAACCGATTACGGTGCACAGTCTGCCGGCGTATGTATTTCGAGCGATTCGCAATCTGGTGATCGATCGAGGTAGAAAGGAGTGTTCTGCTTCCTTGGACGCATTACAGGAAGAGGGATTCGAGGTTTCCGCGACACCTCTTTCGGATCCGGAGAGCAGGATCCTTCAAAAGGAAGAGATGGCAGTGCTCGAGAACATGCTAGCAGATCTTCCGGAGGAATACCGTGAGATCTTGATCGCGACAGAAATCGACGGCCGCGGCTTCAAGGAGCTTTCCGAAGAATGGAATGTCCCGATCGGGACGTTGCTCTCTCGAAAGTCACGGGCGCTGCAGAAGATGCGCGAGCAAAGAAGCAGATGGGAAAAGGAGGATGTATGAAACAACTTTATCAGTCGATACCGAAACCGGTTCGCATCATTCTAACAATTTTATTGGTTTTAACAGGAATCACCTTGCTGGGCGTCATTTTCGGCTTCCTCATCGCCTGGCTGTGGAACCACACGATGACCGAGGTCTTCGGCTTGCCGAGAATTCATTTCTGGCATGCGATCGGTCTCTTTGTCCTCGCGAAACTATTCTTCGGGGGGATCAGCCAGCCCAGCCCCAAAAAGGTCTATGTGAGGGAATCCGCACCGCCGACGGCGCCGACATCGAGGGAACGAGACTGCGAGTATGTTGATCTGCCATAAACTCTTAAACTACTACGATGTGGAGCGTCGGATACTCCCATGGCGTGAGGATCCGACGCCGTATCATGTCTGGATCTCCGAGATCATGCTCCAGCAGACGAGGGTCGAGGCGGGGATTCGGTACTATGAGCGTTTTCTTGAGCGCTTCCCGGACATTCGCTCGCTTGCGGAAGCTCCGATCGACGAGGTTCTCAAACTCTGGGAAGGTCTCGGGTACTATTCACGCGCAAGAAATCTCCACCGCGCGGCGCAGATCGTCATGTCCGACCATGGAGGCGTACTGCCGGCGAGCAAACCGGATTTGCTCGCACTCCCCGGCATCGGTGGTTATACCGCAGGGGCGATCCTCAGCATCGCGTATGGACAAAAGGAGCTGACCATCGACGGAAACTTTTATCGCGTGGGCAGCCGACTGATTGCATACGAAGGCTCGATCGATCGGGCGGAAGGAAAGCGGGCGATCGAAGGGTTTTGGTCGGAACAGCTGCCGGCCGAGCGTCCGGGAGACTTCAACCAAGCGGTGATGGACCTCGGTGCGACGATCTGTCTCCCGAACGGCGCACCGCGCTGCGACCGCTGTCCGGTGCGAGAGGACTGCAAAGCATTCGCTCTCGGCGAGCCCGAGCGGTTCCCGCTTCGTTCTCCCAAGAAAAAAAGACCCGTCGAGATCCGTCGGGTCTTGATCCTGCGTGATGATTGCGGGCGCTTTCTCCTGCGACGTCGTCCCAAGAGCGGTCTGCTCGCCGGGATGTGGGAGTTTCCGATGGAGCTGGTCCGGCGGCTCGAGGGAGATGGCGTCGATCCCGGGGCGGCGATGTCCGTCGCGGAAGCCGAAGATATTTTACAACCTCTCGGAACGCCGGATGTGACTCATGTGTTTTCCCATGTCGAGTGGCATTTGTATCTCGGCGCTGAATCTGCGCCTTTGTATTTGAGCGAGGACGAATCGCTTCGCTATTTCTCGGAGGCGGAAGTGGAAGAGCTCGCATTGGCCTCCGTCTTTCGCAGGATTTGGGAGCGAGTGAGGGAGAAATAATCACGGACGAAGGCGATGCTTTCCTCGCTCCATTCCCCCTGTCGAATCACCTTTCCATGTTCCAAGAAAAGAAAGTAGTCGCAGCAAGTAGCGATGAGTTCGGAGTCGTGGGTGATGACGAGCTGGGTCTTCCCTTCTTCGGCGAGCGAGCGAATGCTCGAAGCGACTTCCATCATGTGCCGATGATCGAGTCCGCTCGTCGGCTCATCATATATCAGGATGTCCTTATTTGCAGCGATCGCCCCGGCGATTGCCACACGTTGTTTTTGTCCTCCGGACAAGGAGAGGGGATGGCGCTCCTTGTGATCGAGCAGATCGAGCGATGCCAAGATCGCATCGATTTGCGTTTCCGAAAGTTTTGAATTGGATAATGCCACTTCCTCTTGCACTGTGGTTGCAAAAAGCTGACGGTTGACATCCTGCATGACCAGGTAGGAATGTTGCAGTCGCTGTTTTGCCGTCCTTGCATTTCCTCGGTATTGAAACATCCCCTTGGCTTTCTTTTCCAGCCCGCAAATCCAGCGCGCCAATGTGGTCTTTCCCGCTCCATTGTCTCCGATTACGGCGACGACTGCTCCTGAGGGGATGGCGAGATCATCGATCTCGAGAATCGTTCGATTTTGGTACACCACGGAGAGATTTTGTATGCGGATGCCATTTGCTCTGCTTTCCGTAGATCGGTTCGATCGGACATGTGCCGGCGCAAAATGGGAGCGGAAGCGTAACCCAAAGGCCTCGAGATCAGCATCCGAAAGGGCATAAAACTTTTCCGCGGAGAATTCTCGCGCAATGCTTCCTAGCGTAAAATAGAAGACACGGTCGACAATGCCATTCAGCCAACTCAGCCGGTGCTCCGAGATGACGACGGTTTTGCCGAGTGTTCGCCACATTTGAATGATTTCGCGCAGTTCGCGCGTCGTTCGCATATCGAGATTGGAGGTCGGCTCGTCGAGTACATAGATGCTCGGATGCAGAGCATGCACGGAGGCGCAGGCGATTCTTTGTTTTTCGCCGCCGGACAGATGAAACAGGCTGCGGCCGATCAAGTGCTGCAGGCGGAACGAATCGACCGCTTCGTCAAATCGTTTGAGTATGATGTCTCGCGGCATTCCGAGGTTTTCACAGGCGAAGACGATCTCGTGGTCGGTCAGTAAGGTATAGAACTGCGCCTTGGGATTTTGGAACACGGATCCGACGGTCGAAGCCAGCTCGTGAAGGGGACGATCCGCGACGCGGATATCGCTCACATAGACCGAACCGGTCAGCGCTCCATCGTAGTAATGAGGAATCAAACCGTTGAGCAGACGTGTAAACGTGGTTTTGCCGCTCCCGGATTCGCCGCACAGCAGGACGACCTCCCCCGGCGCGATGTGGGCGGTGTTCTCAATGAGAGCGGGAGTTGTTGTTTCATCATAGGTGAAGGAAAGATCTTGAATCTGAATCAAACGGCTCTCCTGACTATATTCCATATAATTTCGAAAGGGCAAAGCATAGGACGATCAATCCGCAGATCACCCAGACCACCCGATCCTGCCACTGAAATCCGATCGGGCATAGATTGGTTCTTCGAAGTGGTGCATCAAGACCGCGCGTCAATGCGGAGGCGGTCAATTCGTTGCCGATGGTCACGAGGCCGATCAACAAAGGAACCAAGCGATATTCGAGCATCTGAAGCGGATTTCGAATGCTCCCGATCTGTCGGAGACGCATCGCGTCGCGGATTGCCGCGTATTCTTCCGCAATCGTCGGAAAGAACCGAAACATGACCGATACCGGCACGATGAATTGTTTTGAAACCTTGAGTGCGTCCAGTGCCGCTGTGAACTCACTCACCGAAGTGGTATACAGCAGGAGGGAAAACATCGACATCCCCGGGATGAGCTTGGTAAACATGGCGATGATTCCGGTAAAGAGTAGGTTCAGTATTGGAGGCAGGTGAGGCATCAGCATCCGCGGGACAAAACTCGCAAAAAGAAACATAACCGCATAGTAAAGCGCGATGCGGTAACGTTTTAAGATCACGAGGCAAAGGAGCGGAAACAGCGCAAGAAGCGGGATGATCCAGCGCATAATCCCGACGGTATCCCCTGCGAGCATCACAAAGGATACCGTAAGACAGAGCATGATTTTGCTGCGCGGATCGAGATAGAGCTGCTTCGCGCCCGGTTTGGATTGACGTAAAATACCGGAGTTCACTACATCAATCCGCTCTTGATAAAGTGTTTGCGGAGCACGCGTCGGCCGATCAGGCCGCCGAGGATTCCTCCGACAAAACCGAGGCAGGCGATCGCAGGCAGCACCCACGCATACCCGAACCAGCCCGAAATCGTGTACGTGAACTCGGCACCATAGGTTTCGGCGTTCTTGGCGAGCCATTCCGCGCTCGCATTCAGCCAGTGCAGATAGTTCGCACAGGCGGAGGTGCAGAGCAGCGCGTGAGAGAGGACGGCAATTTTCCCGCTCTGATACCGCGTCTTGTGCATCAAGTACTCGACGACGAGTGCCATGATCGTACCGGCGATCAAAGCGGCAGGTCCCATCCCGGTGAGGAGAAGCATGACGCCGTTTACCACTTGTAGGATCAGTACCATTCCGAATTTTTTGATGCGGGTAAAGTACAACATCATCGGAATGCCCATCAAGAGACCGGAGGCAAACGGGATCAGAACAAATCCGATCGGTGTGAGTCCGATTGCGATGGCGAGTACGATGCCGCCGATCACGTTGATGGCGGTAAAGATCCCGACATTCATCAGATCTTTTCCATTGAGAGATGTGCTGCTTGACTTCATAATAAACTCCTTATGTTATGAGAATGAGGATCGAACATTCCATTTCAAACTTTCGGTTTGGATCGAGTAGAGATGATGGTAAAAGCCCCGGCGTTGCATCAATTCCGCGTGCGTACCGCGTTCTTCGATTTTTCCGTCCTTCAGCACGATGATTTGATCGCATTCGACGATCGAACGAAGTTTGTGGGCGATAATCAGGACGGTTTTGTTCTGAATCAGTTGGCCGATTGCCTGTTGTATCTTGGTTTCATTGCGGGGATCGATCGAAGCGGTGCTTTCGTCCAAGAGGATCACCGGAGCGTCTTTTAAAAAGGCGCGGGCGATGGAAAGTCTCTGGCGTTCCCCGCCGGAAAGTGTTTTTCCGTTTTCGCCGACGACCGTGTCATATCCGTCCGGAAGGGAGGCGATGAATTCGTCACAACGAGCAAGTTTCGCAGCTGCGAGCACTTCTTCGCGCGTCGCGTCCTGTTTCCCGATTTTGATGTTGTTGTAGATGGTATCGTTGAACAACACCACATCTTGGAACACGATCGAGTAGTTGCGCATCAGGGCTTCCGGCGCGATCCGTTTCACATCGATTCCGCCGAGCGACACCGTCCCCCGCTCCACATCCCAGAATCGCGCGGCGAGCTTGCATATGGTGCTTTTCCCGCTGCCGGACAGACCCACGAGTGCTGTGATCTGACCCTGTTTGGCGGTAAAGGAAATATCATGGAGGATGTCCTCGTGATATCCGAAGTGGACATGGTCGAATGTGATGTCGAAGGAGGAAGGCTGCAGATCCTCGCCGCCTTGCTCCGGGTAGTTCATCAAATTTCGGATTCGCTTGGCGCTGACGAGTGAAAAAATCAGAGTGCCGAGCATCTCCCCGGCTTTGGAGAGCGGATCATAGATTCGAACGGCGACATAGAGAAAGAGAAAAAAACCGAATTGACTGAGTTCGCCGGCGATCAAGAGCTGCGATCCGGTCAGGATGCAGAGACCGAGTCCGATGCGCATCACATTGTAGGAGAGGCTGACTGCAGATCCCGCCAAAAATTCATAAAGAATCAGGCCGGAGAGCACGCGGCGTATCTTGTAGGAAAGACCATGCTGATAGGCGGACAAGGTCTTGGAAGTCTGTAGCGGCTTGATGTTTTCCAAATACTCCTGGAGCCCTTCGCTGATGTCGAGTTTCTTTTGGCGATTTCTCTTGTTGGTTCCTTCCGAGATCAGACGGCACAGTACCATCGCGAGCGCAGAGAGCGGCAGACAGATCCCCAGGCTGATCGCCATCTTGACATTGTAAAAGCTGAGGAGCAAGATCGCGAGGATTCCGGACAAAAATCCTCCGATGAATTCCGAGACCCCGTTGGCGATCGCCGCTTCGATGACCGCAACATCGTCCATGATGGTGGAGGTGAGGTCGCTGAGATCGCGCTGTCCGATGTACGACAGCGGCAATCTCCGGATTTTGTTGGCGAGCCCCATTCGGAGTCGTTTGTCTTCATCCATCGAAGTCAGATACTTGATTCCGTAGGTAATGCGGTAGGAAATGAAAATCAGGACGAGAAGGAGCGAAGCGATGCCGAGATAGCCCCAGAGCGGGAGAGCGTCGCTGCGCCATCCGAGATGACGCGCGATCATCTGATCCGTGATCATCGCGAGAGGGATTGCCGGAAGCAGGGTCGCGAGGTTAAACACCGCCATGCCGATTCCGGAGCGAACAATCGTCTTTTGAGCGGTATCGCTGAGATGATAGAATTTTTTAAGCATGCTGCAATCCTCCGATTTTCCACGAAATGCTGCTTTGATACTCTCGGAACATGTCAGCGTAGACGCCTTCACGAGCGAGGAGTTCAAGATGAGTACCGGATTCGACGATTTTACCTTGGGAAATGACGCAGATTTGATCGGCGTGAAGGATGGTCGAGAGCCGATGTGCAATCATGATGACCGTCTTGCCTCGCAGCAATTCGTCGAGCGCTTTTTGGATCAGGAATTCGTTCTCCGCATCGGCAAAGGCCGTTGACTCATCGAGCAAGATCACCGGAGCATTTTTTAAAATCGCGCGGGCGAGGGCGATGCGCTGCATCTCACCACCGGACAAATAGACGCCCTTCGTCCCGATCACCGTATCCGCTCCATGCGGCATTTTGTCGAGAATGTCGTCGCATTGCGCAAGGTGCAGTGCGTGCAGTACTTCTTCGTCGCTCGACTCCGGCGAAAACAACCGGACATTCTCGAGAATCGACATCTTGAACAGACTGTTGTCCTGAAAGACGATACTGACCTGTTTCATCCATTCCCGATGATCCATGTCGCGCAGATCGACACCGCCGACCGTGATCGCGCCTTCTCCGACATCCCAGAACCTTGCGATCAGATTGGCGATCGTGGTTTTGCCGCCTCCGGACTCACCGACCAGTGCCGTGACACTTCCTTCGCGCGCTGTGAGCGAGACATCATCGAGAGCCTTTGCGCCGGCGTCCGTGTAACGGAACGAGACTTGATCCAATCGAATGTCGAAATGCGCGGGTTGAAGCGGATGATCGGTTTTCGGGAGCGGGGATTCTGCAAAGATCCGATCGATGGCCTCGACCGAAGCCTTCGACAGCATCACTTGCGACGAGCTTCGCATGATCCGTCCGAGGATGTTCGCCATGGTCGGGGTCAAGATGGCGAATAAGAGAAAGCTGAGGAGAAACCCTTCCGGGAACCCTTTGTGCTGAAACAGGAGAATGCCTGCCGGGATCAAAACGAAGAATGTGCCGTGGATCACGGTGTTGTAAAAGCTGTCGGTGTTTTGCATCGACATAGCGTACTTGAGCATGTAATCCCCATACTCCTTGACGGCAGCCCGGTAGCGGTGAAAGGTGTCGGCGGACTGACCGAATACCTTCACGACGGAGACGCCGCGTACGTATTCGGTCGCTGCGTTGCTGATGTCCTCCGCCGATTTTTGGTATTGTTTGACAAACCCTTCGCTCGAATCCTTCAACATATACGCCAGAGTACCGAAACCGATGACAATCGGGAGCATGCAAAGGAGGGATAAAAGCCAATCGTACCAAAACAAAAAGACGAAGAAGGCGATCGGCAGTGTCAAAGACTGGGTGAAATTCGGAATGTCGTGTGCAATCAATGTTTCTAAGCTGTCGGTGTTTTTCTCGATGATTTTCCTTTGCTTTCCGCTCGGATTGGTGCTGTGATACCCCATCGAAAGCTCGCCGATATGCCGGATCAAGCGGATGCGAACTCGGGCGACCGTGTGGAAGGCCGTGATATGAGAAAAAAGCAATGCGATCCCGTAAATTCCGTACGATGCGCCGATGAGACCGACAGCGCGCCATCCAAGCGAGGTCATCGCTTCGACGTCGAGCGTGGAGAAATCGCCGGATGCTTGTACGATTTGTTCTCCGACCTGATAGACGCACACATAGGCGTACAAATTGAGCACGGCAGATAGGGCGGCGAGAACGATCGAGAGCAGCATGGTGATCCGAAACGGGCCCATATAGGAAAACAGCCGCTTGAACACTCCTTGGTTTCGCATAAAAGCCTCCAAATTGAGTTAGCCTAGGCTAATGATAGGGTAAAAAAGAAATCCCGAAGGATGATTGAAACGTTGTTTCAATAGGATTATAGAGGGCATTTTCACTGATGTCAATGATTTGTTGTTTGACAATCGATGATTATTTTTATAGAATGAAACATCGTTTCAGAAGGAGAGAGTATGCGACGAATCGAAGGAGTATCGGAACGAGTGCTGGAATGCGCCAAAGAAGAATTCTTCGCCAAAGGATTTCAGCAGACTTCCATCCGTGAAATTGCAAAAAAAGCGGACACCAGTCCGCGTTCGATCTACACCAGATTTCCAAACAAAGAAGGGCTCTTTGATGCGATTGTCACCCCTTATGTCGACGCACTCGTGCAAATGTATGTCGCTTATCAGACCGATTTCTGGGCCAACCGACGCGATATGACCGACGAAATTGATCTTTCGACGCGCCACGGTTTGATCTATGTCGACATGATGGACTACATTTACGATCATCGTGAAGCATTTCTTTTGATCATGAACAGTCTCGACGGGAGTCGGCTCGTCATGTTGGTCGAACGCCTGGCGACGACCGATCTGTCGTTTTTGCATCAGCATGTTTCGACCAAACTGCAACCGGTATCCGAGGCGATGACGGCACATAAAATGATGCGCATCCTGTCGAATTCCTTTTACTCCGCCCTGTTCGAGCCTCTCCGTTACGATATGACGCGTCGAGAGGCGCGATACTACATTGAACGGCTCTGTCTCTTTTTTGTGGCCGGAATTCAAAGTTTACGGCAAGAAGAAAGCCCTCCGGATTCACCGAGAGGGCTTGTATCGCGTGTGTGATCGGGTCTCGCGCCTCGTTATTCGCCGGCGACGGTGATGCCGTCCAAGATGATCGCTTTCGGCGCATTCGAGTATTTTCTTGCTTCGAGTTCGCTCGAGAAGCGCATGCTGTCTTGGATCCGGAAGATGTTCTCGGAGATCGATCCGCCAGTGATGAAGCGAGTCTCACCGTTTCGCACCTGTTTGGCGAGGCGGAATTCTCCGCCGAAATCTCCGGTCGACTCATCCATCAGGAAGGAAGAGAAAGCGATGATCTCGACATAATCTC
Organism: Bacillota bacterium; assembly: GCA_030529605.1. Taxonomy (GTDB): domain Bacteria; phylum Bacillota; class Clostridia; order Peptostreptococcales; family Acidaminobacteraceae; genus JAUMWO01. The sequence continues at coordinate 10,487 of JAUMWO010000010.1, forward strand.
CTTGTGTAAATTCTGCGAGCGACTGCTTCCCGCCGGCGGCCTCAAAGGTCGAACATGAACCGATGTTCGGGATGCCGAGATAGTGGCTGTACTGTGCGCCGGTGCGCAGCTGTTTTACCACACCGTCTTCGTACAGATTGTATGCCGCGAGGCGCTTACCCTCGGCATCGACCGGCCGAGCATGAATGGATGTCGTCAGCGCCGGATTGATTCGGATATTGAGGGACTCAGCGGCGTCAGCGCTGAGGAAGCGTTCTCCGAGCTTGGCGCGGCTGATGTTTTGGTAGATCATCGAATCCGTCGCATGCATCAAGTAAAAGAATAAAAACTCCTCGACCGCATCGCCCGACAAGATGACGCGCTGACTTTCGAGTTTCTCGTTGCGGACGGCGCGGCTTCGTCCGTCGGTTTCCATCAACTGCTTGTCAACAATGCGCTCGATCTCCGTCAAGTCGACCGAAGTCAGGTTGTAACCATTAAAAATTTCGACCGGTTCGACACCATGATCGGAATCGGTGACGATCTCAAATTGAAATTCGCCATGCGGATAGGTGACATCGGTCCCCTTCGAGGTGACGATGCGTTTGGTTCCTTCAATCGCAAAGATTTCGCACGAGTTGACCTTGGATGCGTATGGATAGGACTTGTAGATGATGCGGTGGATCGCATCGAATTTCTCCTTGAGATCGGAGAGGTTGGGAAACTCTGCAATCTCGATGTATTCTCCCGGATCGTTGACCGGTAGATCGTACCAAGGGTTTTTCACAAAACGTGCGCTGAAAACGGCGCGCTCAATTTTTTGCTGCATCTCTTCTTTGGAGTCGGACGCCCCGAGTTGCAGCAGCGCGTCGCCTCGATACGACTTGCCCCCTTCCTCAAAGTCGACATAGACGCGGACGTCGAATTCGTGGATGTCGGTACAGCGGTTCATATCGAGATGTTCTCGGATCAGGAAGAGCTCGAGCGAGGACGACTTCGACTCGGTGATCGTCCAAGCGGCAATGTCGTTTCTTTGCAGAATATTGCGGATTTGATCGATGACTTGAGTTTTCATTAGCTGAGTTTCCCCCTTGCCTTGATGTAGGAACCGCCGGTCGAGGTTTTGACCCACTCTTTCCAGCCTTTGCCGCAATAGCCGCTGCCGGAAAGCTTGAGCCCCGGTGCGACCATCGAGATCGACTCGAGGAGCTCAGGGACGTAACCGGTCAGATAGACGGGGCTGACGACTTTGCCGGTGAGTTTTCCGTCCACGATCTCGCGTCCTTTGGAAGCGACGCATTGAATTCCCCAGTTTTTCGGATCTTCCATCCCGGAGGAGAAGCCTTCGAGCAGATAGCCGTGACGAATCGAAGCGATCATCTCGTCGAGAGAGTCGTCACCTTCTTCAAAGAAGGTGTTGGTCATACGGGTGTACGCCTTGCGCTTGTAGGATTCGCGTTTGCCGTTTCCGGTCGGCGAGATTCCGAGCAGGAGCGCGGAGAGTTCGTCGCACATGCCGGATTCGAGGATGCCGTTTCGGATGATGATGGTATCGTGTGCGGGATTTCCTTCGTCGTCGAAGAGGTAGCTCGAGACTTCCGCATAGGCCGAAGCGCCGTCGTGCATGACGACTTTGTCGGATGCGACGCGTTTTCCGACATATTCCTGTCCCTTCGCACGCTGCTTGACATACATGTCCATCTCGGCTCCATGCCCGAACGCTTCATGCGCGATGAGACCGGTGAAGTCCGGATCGCAGATGATGTCGTATTCGCCCGGTACGATTTTTTCACATTTCAGCAGCTCGACCGCGCGGCGCGCCGCTTCTTCGGCGAGCGGTTCGAGTTCATCGATGATTTCGAAGCCGGAGAGACCGGAACAGGTGAGATAGTCATTCTGCACTCCGTTTTCATCGCGAGCGACTGCCATCGCCATCCCATTGGAATATTGGTAGCTCTGATAGAGATCTTTGTGTTTGGACAGGTAGAGTTTGTTGACTTGAGTCACCGAAAGGGAGACATGGACTTGCACCAGCTCGCTATAGCCCGCTTTGACCGCGTCGTGTATGCTCTGGAGTCTCTCGATCAATGCCTCGGGATCGACAGCCTCGGGAAGAGACTTGGCCTCGGCGACATAGAAGACTTTGGCCGGTTCGTCTTTCGGTGCCCGGGGGTATTTGATGCCCCGGTTGTGAGCGAGAAAACGGGCGCGATCTTGCGCGGCGATCTCACGGACTCTGCTGCATACGCTTTTGACATCGAGGACATTGAAGGAGTATTCGCTGAATCCGGAATCTTGGAACACGCGAACGACAAATCCCCGCTCACAGTCGGGTGAAGGTGCTACCTTGGTCCCGCTGGTGCGGACAGTAAAGGATTGTCCGGTCACGTCCGTTCCAAGCACGGAGACAAATTCAAACTCGTGGCCGAGCGTGTCGACAATTTGCTTGAGATTCTCCTTGCTCTGCAGTAAAAAATCGGAAGTGCTTAATTTCATTTTTGCCTCCTTGAATCATTCGACCTATTTTACCACAAGGACCGCTTCTGCCCTCGGATGGATTGCTTCTTTGTTCCAAACCGACTAAAATAAGCGTATCCAAGAAAAGGGGATGCTGGAGGCGGCTATGCAATATCATTTTGAGCTCACCGAGCAGGACTACATCACATTCAATATGCACTATATTCTTCATTCACCGCAGCAGCAGAGCCAGTTGCGCAGAAGCCGGATTTGGATTTCGTTGCTTCCGATTTTGGTTGCAGTCACAACGGTTTGGGCGACCGGAACACAGGATTGGATCTATGCGGCTTTGCTCTGTCTGATCGGCGTGGCGTGCTTTTTCTTGTTTCCAAGACTCTTCTACGCCATCGTGCGAAAGAATCTGCGGCATCTGCTTCGAGAAAAGCGCAATACCGTGCTCGGTCCGCGCACTCTCATCTTTGAAGAAGAGGAACTTCGTCATGTGACGGAGCATGGCGAAGAACGAACACGCTATTCAGCGATCGTCGATCTCCGGACGACGGCGGAAGCGATCTATCTTTACCATGGGCCGATGGTGGCGGATATCCTCCCGCTGAGAGCGGTCGGGGATCCGGCGGAGCGGGACCGGCTGCTCGCTTTCCTGCGAACCAAGCTTCCGTTCTTGACGAAATAGTGATTCCATCACGTACGCCGTGATGCATAAAAAAAACTGAGTCCGATTCGGGGACTCAGTTTTAACGTTTTGCGGCTTATTTCTCCGGATAGTCTTGCTTGAGACGGTCCGCGATCTGCTTGCCTAGGTCACAGAGCATCTGGAATTCGCGCTCCTTCGGCGAGAAGGTTGCTTCGATCGATTCGCCGATCACTTCCCAACCCATTTCTTTCGAAAACTCTTCGATGCCGGAAACTCCGCCCCCCGACCACGATTTGTTACCGAAGATCGAGAGGTAGCGGTTCTTCAGTCCGGAGTTGAGCAGTTTGCGGAGGAGTGTGTCGACCGAACTGAACACCTTGGTATTGTACGCGCAGGAGCCGATGACCACCGACTTGTATTTCCAGATTTCACTCAGGATGTAGGAACTGTGAGTTTTGGAAGCGTCAAATACTTTGACTTCCTTCACACCCTGTTCAGCGAGTACACGAGCCAAGTAATCCGCCATTTTTGCGGTGTTGCCGTACATCGAACCGTAAACGATGACGACGCCGTTTTCCGCCTCGAACTTGGACCATTTGTCATAGAGCTGGATGATGCGACCCGGGTTGCTTCTCCAGATCGGACCATGGGTCGATGCGATCATCTTGATGTCGAGACCGCCGAGCTTTTGCAGACTGCGTTGTACCATCGGGCTGTATTTCGCGACAATGTTGGAATAGTAGCGACGCGTTTCGTCCTCGAAGAAGTCGAAGTTGATCTCATCGTCGAAGATTCCGCCGTTGAGAGCGCCGAAACCGCCGAATGCATCCATCGAAAAGAGCGTGCCGGTCGTTTCATCATAAGTGACCATCGTCTCCGGCCAGTGAACCATCGGCGTCATATAAAATGTCAGTTTGTGCTTTCCGAGGTCGAGGGTGTCGCCTTCGCCGATTTCGAAGAAGTTTTTGTTGATGCCGTAGAAGCCCTCGATGAACGGGAAGGTTTTCTTATTGCCGACGATTTGGATGTCCGGATACTCAGCGAGAAGTGCAGACATCGATCCGGAGTGATCCGGCTCCATGTGATTGACGATCAGATAGTCGGCTTTGCGGTCTCCGATGATCTCTTTGATCTTCTCGAGATATTCGGTGGTTTTGTTAAACTTTACCGTATCGATGATCGCAATTTTTTCATCGACGATCAGATACGAGTTGTACGCGACGCCTTGGTCGAGCGGCCAGTAGTTTTCAAACAGTGCCGTTTCGCGGTCGTTCACACCGATCCAGTAGATGTCGCTGTTTATGGAAAGTCTGCAATTCATAGGGTGGGTCACTCCTTTTATTTACTCTTATGACATTCTATATAAAAACACTCGGAATTTCAAGCGATTTTCGTATTGATAATCAATCTTATTTCTAAATATTCATTCTCTTTTCGGGAGGCGGATTGTATACAATTCGTGCCGATGCTATAATGAAAAAGCATAAATTCTGAAACTGTATGTGCGTTCATCCCATCAAATGACTTGATTTAATTCTGTGCACATCGGATCGGAGGAGGAAAAGGTGAGTAAAAAAGTATTTAAGACAATGGATGGAAACACCGCTGCTGCGCATGTGGCGTATGCGTTTACCGATGTTGCGGCGATCTATCCGATCACGCCGTCATCCAGTATGGCGGAGCTCGTCGACGAGTGGGCTTCCCACGGTCGCAAGAACATTTTCGGTAGACCGGTCGTGGTTTCCGAAATGCAGTCGGAAGCGGGAGCGGCCGGTGCCGTGCACGGATCGTTGCAAGCCGGTGCTTTGACGACTACCTTTACGGCGTCGCAAGGCTTGCTCCTCATGATTCCGAATATGTATAAGATTGCCGGAGAGCTTCTCCCTGGCGTGTTCCACGTTTCTGCTCGTGCTGTCGCGGCGCATGCGCTCTCGATCTTTGGCGATCACTCAGACGTTATGGCGGCTCGTCCGACTGGATTCGCGATGCTCGCATCGGGTTCGGTTCAAGAGGTCATGGATCTCGGTGGCGTCGCTCACATGGCGGCGATCAAGGCGCGCGTTCCGTTCCTGCATTTCTTTGACGGTTTCCGTACCTCGCATGAAATCCAAAAAATTGAAGTCATCGATTACGAAGAGTTCGACAAGATGGTCGATCACGAAGCGATCAAGGCCTTCCGCGCAAAAGCACTGAGTCCGGAGCATCCGGTCACTCGCGGTACCGCACAAAACCCGGACATCTTCTTCCAAGCGAAAGAATCGGCAAACAAGTTCTACGATGCGGTTCCGGAAATCGTCGTAGACTATATGAACAAAATCAACGCATTGACGGGTCGCGACTACAAACCGTTCAACTACTACGGCGCTCCGGATCCGGATCGTATTCTGGTTGCGATGGGTTCTGTGGTCGAGGCGGCAGAAGAGACCGTGGATTATCTCAACAAGCGCGGCGAGAAAGTCGGTTTGATCAAAGTGCGTCTCTACCGTCCATGGGTCAAAGACTATTTCTTCAATATTTTCCCGAAATCCGTCAAAAAGATCGCCGTACTCGACCGTTCCAAGGAGCCGGGAGCGGAAGGCGAAGCGCTTTACAAAGACGTGAAGTCGATGTTCTACGGTGTAGCGGATGCACCGCAAGTGATCGGCGGTATCTACGGTCTCGGCTCCAAGGACGTCACCCCGTCGCAGCTCAAGCGTGTGTTTGACGAACTCAAGAAGGACGAGCCGAAGGAGCATTTCACTATCGGTATCGTCGATGACGTGACCCATCGTTCCCTCAACATCGAGGACGAGATCGTCGCAGAGAGCGAAGGCACCATCCGATGCAAATTCTGGGGACTCGGTTCCGACGGAACGGTCGGAGCAAACAAGTCGGCGATCAAGATCATCGGCGACGAAACCAACAAGTACGCGCAAGGCTACTTTGCATACGACTCCAAAAAATCCGGCGGTATTACGGTATCCCACCTGCGTTTCGGGGATACACCGATCCGTTCGACTTACCTGATCGACGAAGCGGACTATGTGGCTTGTCACAATCAGTCCTACGTCTTCCAATACGACCTGCTCAAAGGTCTCAAGAAGGGCGGCACGTTCGTACTCAACACCAAATGGAATGCGGAAGAGCTCGATGCGCATCTGCCGGGCGCGATGAAGCGTTATCTGGCGAAGAACGAAATCAATTTCTACACGATCGATGCGACATCGGTCGCCGAAGAAATCGGCCTCGGAAACCGCATCAATATGCTGATGCAATCGGCATTCTTCAAACTGGCTAATGTCATCGACATCAACGATGCGGTGCGTTACCTGAAAGATGCAATCAAGAAATCTTACGGCAACAAGGGAGACAAGATCGTCGAGCTCAACAACAAGGCGGTCGACTACGGCATCGAAAAACTTGTCAAGATCTCGGTGCCGTCGCACTGGGCGGATGCAAAGGACGAAGAAGTCGTCGCCAAAGGTGAGCCGTCTTTCATTAAAGATATTCTCCGCCCGATCTCGGCTCAGAAAGGAGACGATCTGCCGGTATCCGCATTTGTCGGTTACGAAGACGGAACCTTCGAAGCCGGTACTTCCGCTTACGAGAAGCGCGGTATCGCAGTCAATGTACCGGAGTGGCAGATCGAGAACTGCATCCAGTGTAACCAATGCTCCTTCGTCTGTCCGCATGCGGCGATTCGTCCATTCCTCGTGACCGAAGAAGAGATGGCGAATGCTCCGGAATCGTTCGCGACTAAAAAAGCCCTCGGAAAGGGACTCGAGGCGTTCAATTACAAGATTCAAGTTTCCCCTTACGACTGTACGGGTTGCGGAAACTGTGCGGATGTCTGCCCGGCGAAGCAAAAGGCTCTCATCATGAAGCCGATCGAGACGCAACTTGATGTTCAGTCTCCAAACTGGGATTTTGCGATCGGACTGCCGGAGAAGAAAGAGGTCATGCCGCTCAACACCGTCAAAGGCTCTCAATTTGCGAAGCCGCTCTTCGAGTTCTCGGGTGCGTGTGCGGGCTGCGGTGAGACTCCATATATGAAACTCGTCACGCAGCTCTTCGGAGATCGCATGATGATCGCGAATGCGACCGGATGTTCTTCGATCTGGGGTGCGTCGGCTCCTTCGACTCCGTACACCAAGAATGACGAGGGCAAAGGTCCGGCTTGGGCGAACTCGCTCTTCGAGGACAATGCCGAGTACGGATACGGTATGGCGGTTGCGGTACGTGCGATCCGCGATACGATGGTTCAAAACTTTGAAACGATCCAAAGCCTCGATGTACCGGCCGAACTGAAAGCGGCGTTTGCGAACTGGATCGAAAAACGCGAGCAAGCGGCTCCTTCCAAACTGGCTGCCATCCAGCTCCTCGACGCGATCGAGAAGTATCCGGTACAATGCGAAGAGGCGAAGAAGGTCGTCAAGCATGCTCTCGACAACAAAGACTATCTCATCAAGCGTTCGATGTGGATCGTCGGTGGTGACGGTTGGGCATACGACATCGGTTTCGGCGGACTCGACCATGTCCTCGCATCCGGTGAGAATGTCAATGTCCTCGTGTTCGACACCGAAGTATACTCCAACACAGGCGGTCAGGCTTCCAAATCGACTCCGGTATCGGCCATCGCGAAATTCGCAGCATCCGGTATGCGCGTGAAGAAGAAGGACCTCGGTATGATTGCGGCGACTTACGGTTATGTCTATGTCGCACAATGTGCGATGGGAGCAAACCAGGCTCACTTCCTCAAGGTTCTCCAAGAGGCGGAAAGCTACGACGGTCCGTCGCTCATCATCTGCTACGCACCTTGTATCGCGCATGGTATCCGTTCGGGAATGGGTACGACGCAGCGTCGTGAGAAAGAAGCGGTTGAAGCGGGATACTGGCATCTGTGGAGATTCGACCCACGCCTCAAGGCGGAGGGCAAGAATCCGTTCGTACTCGACTCCAAAGAGCCGACGACGAACTTCCGTGACTTCCTCCTCGGAGAAACACGTTACACCATGCTCGAAAAGATGGACAAGGAGCTTGCACACGAGCTGTTCCAAGTTGCAGAAGAACAAGCAAAAGATCGCTATATGGGCTATGTCCGCATGGCGAATATGCAATACTAGTAATGCTCTTACAGGGAGCCGCCGGTTTCGGCGGCTCCTTTTGTTTTGCTTTCACTCCGAGGCTATGCTATCATCGTCGTGGAGGTGTTTTGTGCAAACGCTTAGAAAAAATGCGCTGACCATCGTCTTCGGTGCGTTCATGCTCTTGGTTGTCTTGCAATTTCGCGAGATCCTGTCGACCGTCAATGTCGTGTTTTCGGCGCTTTCGACCATATTGATCGGTTTTGCCATCGCCTTTATTCTCAATCTTCCGATGACTTGGTTTGAAAAGACGCTTTTTCATGAAAAGCGAGTAAAATCCAAGTTTTTGCTCAAATCAAAGCGAGGGATATCCATCGTTTTGACCGTGCTGTTGTTTTTCTTGGTGATCGTCACGCTTTCGTGGTTTATCTTCCCGCAACTGCTTGCGTCGATCCCGTCGTTTGTGTCCAGCGCTCAAGTCGGGATCACGGAGACGACCGTGAAATTGCTCGAACTGCTCGATCGCTTCGGCATCAAAAATGAACAGATCGTTTCGATGCTCGACGGATTGCCGAATCTGTTTAAGAACATCACCAATCTTACGGCAAATACTTTGGGGCACATCTTCCAGACGGCGCTGAACATCTCGGCGGCGGCGATGAATATTTTCCTCGGCTTCATCATGGCGATTTATATGCTGAGTACCAAAGAGAGCCTTCTTCGCAGTACCGAACGGCTCAACCGGGCGCTGTTTTCCAATCAACGAGCGAATTATCTTTGCCGCGTCGCGGATCGCGCCAACTTTCTCTTTTCCAAATTTATCGGAGGACAGCTGACGGAAGCGGTCATTCTCGGGACGCTTTGCTTTATCGGCATGTCGATTTTCCGCTTTCCTTATGCGCTGCTCGTCAGTACCCTGATCGGATTCACCGCACTGATCCCTTATGTCGGCGCCTTCCTCGGCACCATCCCTTCCGTCATCATCATCAGTCTCGTCAGTTTGCCGCAGGGAATCGGCTTTCTTATTTTTATCTTGCTGCTGCAACAGATCGACGGCAATTTCATCTACCCCAAGGTGGTCGGTGACGCGATCGGTTTGGACGGATTTTGGGTGCTCGTCGCGATTTCGGTCGGCGGCGCACTCTTCGGCATGTTGGGGATGCTGATTTCTGTCCCGGTCGTCGCGCTCTTGCAATCTCTAATTCACGAATGGGTGGAGACGCGTCTTGCCGATCAAGGCGTGCAGCTGGAAGAAAAGTAATTGATTCGATTCTATCCGATACCAATCATTAAAAAAGGAGAGTTATATGAAATTTCGGGATTATCCCTACACACGTCCGGACATGGATGCACTGGAACGACTGACCGACGACTGCGTCGCGAAGATCCGCTCCGCACAATCCGCTGCCGAGCAAATCGAGCAGATGGAAGCCTATAACAAAGTACGGATGAACTTCAATACGCAGTCGACTTTGATTTCGATTCGCTATTCGCAGGATACGACGAATGAGCAGATCAATGCAGAGCGTGAGTTTATGGACGTCGCGGATGCGAAGATGACCGACCTGCTCAACCGGTTCTACCGTGCGGTCACCGAGTCCAAATTCCGTCCGGAGCTGGAGAAACACTTCAGCCCATATTATTTCGAAGTGCTCGACGGTCAGCTCAAGACCTTCCATCCGGATATCCTGCCGGATATCGAAGAAGAGAATCGGCTGACGTCGCAGTACATCAAGCTCCGTTCGTCGGCGAAGATTCCGTTTGACGGAGAAGAGCGCAGCATCTCGGAGATGGGGAAATACTATGAGAGCAAGGATCGTGCCGTGCGAAAAGCCGCACAGGAGGCTGTGACGCGTTTTTATGAAGAGCATGAGTCCGAATTTGACGACATCTACGACCAACTGGTCAAAGTGCGCGATCGGATGGCGAAAACACTCGGATTTGAGAATTTTGTTCCGCTGGGCTATCTGCGTATGCAGCGCATCGGCTACACGCCGAGCGATGTCGCCGTATACCGCAACGAAGTCCTCAAACACGTCGTCCCTGCGGTCGCCGAGTTTGAAAAGGCGCAGGCGAAGCGCCTCGGGCTCGAATCGCTGAAATATTATGATGATCCGCTGATGTTTCTGGACGGCAACGCAGATCCTCAAGGTCCGCCGGAGTGGATCTTGGAGCATGGAAAGCAGATGTACCACGAACTGTCTCCGGAGACCAGGGAATTCATCGACTTTATGATCGAGCATGAGCTGCTCGACCTCGTCGCGCGCAAAGGCAAGGCGGGAGGGGGATACTGTACTTTCCTTCCGGATTACCATGCGCCGTTTATTTTCTCCAACTTCAACGGAACATCGGGGGATGTCGATGTCCTGACGCATGAGGCGGGGCACGCATTTTACTGCTTCCTCAATCGATACCAGCAGATTCCGGAGTTCATCTGGACGACGTATGAAGCGGCGGAGATCCATTCGATGAGTATGGAGTTTCTGACCTATCCTTGGATGGAGCGTTTCTTCGAGCAATACACGGACAAGTACAAATACAATCACATTGTCGGCGCGGTTTCCTTCCTACCGTACGGTGTGCTCGTCGATGAATTCCAGCATGCGGTGTATGAGAATCCGGCGATGACCCCGGCAGAGCGTAAGGCGACTTGGGCGAAGCTTCACGCGAAATATCTCCCGGGCACCGACTATGAGGACAATGCATTTCTGAAGAAGGGCGGATACTGGTTCCGTCAAGGCCATATCTTTGAGATGCCGTTCTATTACATCGATTACACTCTGGCACAGGTCTGCGCCTTCCAATTCTTTGTCAAATCCCGGGCGGATCGCAAGCAAGCTTGGGAAGACTATTTGAGACTGTGTCGTGCAGGGGGGAGCAAGCCTTTCCTTGAATTGGTGGATCTTGCGGGACTCGAAAGTCCGTTCCGCGAGGGAATGCTCGAATCCATCATCCCGCCGATGGTGGATTATCTCAAGCATCTTTCGATCACCGAATCCGCTCCGGATCAGGCGACGAAGTCCTAACGGCAGGCGAGTATGGAAGAGGCGATTCTCCGGTTTTTGCAGTCTTGGCACAGCCCTTGGTTCGACACCTTTTTCGTCGGGATCACGATGCTCGGCGAGGAGTATTTTTATCTCCTCACGATCGCCATTCTCTATTGGTGTTTCAACAAGCGATTTGCTTTCGGTCTCGCATTCGCGATGCTGACGAGTACCTTGGTTAACGGCGCGGTCAAGGAGCTTGTCCAAGCACCGCGGCCGTTCGAGACGATGGAGCTGCGCGTATTAAGAAAAGAAACCGCTACGGGAACGTCCTTCCCGAGCGGTCACACGCAGTGTGTTTCGACATTCTTTTCCTATTTGACGATGTTTGCCGGTCGGTATTGGTTTGCGCTCGCCTTTGGGATCACGGTCTTGGTGGCACTTTCGCGGATGTATCTCGGGGTGCATTGGCCGAAGGATGTCATTTTCGGCGCCATTCTCGGTCTCGTGATCGCAGCCGGCGCCGGCTATCTGTACCGCAAGATTCCTTCGCAGGCGGTCGCGGCACTTGGTTTGCTTGTGGCCCTCGTGTCAATATGGTTCGGTCGTTCACCGGATCTGCTCAAAGCCGCCGGTGCGATGATCGGGCTCGCGATCGGACATTTTTACGAGACATCCTCGGTTCGGTTCGCGCCGAGCGGGACGATCATGAGTGTCGTCGGGCGCTCGCTCTTCGGAGCGGCGATTACGGCAGCATTTTACCTCGGTATGAAGTGGCTGATCCCCGAACTCTATGTGCTTCGCTACGCGATCGTGGTTTTTGTCATCGTCGGGCTGGTGCCGACCGTATTTGAAAAAGAAGCCGCTACCTTGAGGTAGCGGCTCATTTTTTTACCGGGTTAACCGGTTCATCGTGACCGGATTTTGTTCATCAACGCCTCCGTGGCGTCCGGATCGTGAAAGAAGTAGTGGAGTCCATCTTCTCCCGGACCGATCGAGGCCTGCGGCAAGGTGTGGATACGCAGATTGCTCATATCGAATCCGATGAATGCGCTTCCGATGCTACCCGCCTTGGTGAGATCGATGTTCGACTTGACATATTGCAGTCCTTCGGACAGATAGCTCGGGAGATTAACTCCGATCGCTTGTCGGATCGCCTGCGTCACAAAGGCCTGTTGTCTGCCGATTCGTCCGAGGTCCCCATCGCTGTAGCTGCCGTCCGAGGATTGGCGAAATCTCAAATAGCCGAGAGCTTGTTGCCCGTTGAGGCGCTGCAATCCGGGCTGCAAATCGATGGTGAGCGGAGGATCTGCATACGGGTCGACATAGTACATCGGGAAGGGAACCTCGATTTCGATGCCGCCCATCCGGTCGACGATGGCTTCGACTCCATCGTAATCCACTGCGATGTAGGATGGAACCTCAATGCCGAGGAGATCTTCCGCTGCGCGCATCACGCGCTCCGGACCGCCTTCGCTCTCAAAGCCGTAGACCGCATTGAGCTTTTTCTGTCCGAGTCCGTCGTATCCTTCCACGGGATAGTAGGTGTCGCGCGGTAGGGATACGATGTCGAGGCGACTGTGCTTCGGATCGATGATCGCGACCATCATGGTATCCGTGCGTGTGTGCTCCAAGCCCAAGATGAGCACCGCAAAGGGCTTTCCGACGAGCTTGTTCCACGCAATGAATCCGACGATGGCGAGAGCCGCCAGAATGAGTAGGTTGATGATGACGCCTAAAATGCGTCCTTTTTTAATCAGCATGGGGCAATTATAGCACAGCGAAAAGGAATCGGAGCAAGTAAAATGCAACAGTTTTGCCTTTTTTGCAGACGGCATTTATTACGGCCGGCGAATAAATGGAGAGAGCAGCTGAAAAACTCCTCTAAATATGACGAAAGTTTAATAAAAAACCTCTTTACAAATCCGAGTACTATGCTAGAATATGAATGTAAATGATAACCACTATCAATTACATTCTTTACTCCCTTTAATAACCCCCATCATCATGTCTAAAAAGAACGCTTCGCCGGCGTTCTTTTTACTTTCCGGGGATTGAGATTTCTTTTAGGTTCCGACTTGACATACCGGGAGACTCGGAGTAGAATAGGCAAAAGGCGATGATGAAGACGAGTAACTGTGCGGAAACTCAGAGAGAGCGGCGTTCGTGGCTGGAAGACACCGCAGGGGAAGCACGGCGAAGACTACCTTCTAGCCCGGGTTCAGTAGTGTTGTGGACGGCCTGTGCATCCACGGTGAGCGATGTTCGCCGTATGTCGGGAGGCTACAGATGAAATCCCCGCGTTTGCCGCGACAAGGCATTTTGAGTGATCGGGAATTTCTCGATAACTAGGGTGGAACCGCGATGACAATCGTCCCTAGGCGTATGCCGGGGGCGTTTTTTATTTTCCGTACCGGCAACCTCAAGAAAGGAGGCCAATATGGTCCAAGTAAAATTAAAGGACGGGAGCATCCGTCCGGTCGAGAGCGGCAGCACGTTGATGGATGTCGCCAAACAGATCTCGGGGCGGCTCGCGAAAGAGGCGATGAACGCGAAAGTGGACGGTATCGAGGTCGATCTCTCCTATGTGTTGGAAGGAGATCGTGAAGTGGAGGTGCAGATCTTCAAATTTGAAGACGAGCCGGGTGCCAATGCCTTCCGTCATACGACGTCGCATATCATGGCGCAGGCGATCAAACGCCT
>JAUMWO010000010.1:24337-24712 GCA_030529605.1 Bacillota bacterium
CGATACGGATCACACCTTTGTGCCGGAAGATCTGGAGAAGATCGAAGCGGAAATGAAACAGATCGTAAAGGAAGAATTGGAAATCAAAAAGTTCATTCTTCCGCGTGAAGAAGCGATCGCGCTCATGAAGAGCAAGAATGAGCCGTACAAGGTCGAATTGATCGAGGATCTTCCCGAAGACGAGGAGATTTCTTTCTATCAACAGGGGGAATTTGTCGATCTTTGTGGCGGTACGCATGTCCCAAATACAAGAGAAATCAAGAACTTCAAACTCCTCAGTCTCGCCGGAGCGTACTGGCGCGGATCGGAGAAGAATAAGATGCTCCAGCGCATCTACGGCACGTCCTTCCCGAAATTATCGCAGCTGGAGGAGCA
>JAUMWO010000011.1:0-3475 GCA_030529605.1 Bacillota bacterium
GAGCGACAAATTGGCGCAATTTGTCACGGAGATTCTGGAATTGTCCCGAATTCGCGAGGGGAAACTGCCGATGAAACCTGTCGATTTTGACCTCTCCGTTCTGCTGACCGAGCTGATCACGGCCCTCCGTCCCGTGTGTGAACAGGAGATGTTACTCGAATGCGAGCATCCGTGTTTCGTGAAAGCGGATCCGGATCGCATTCGGCAGGTGCTCTACAACCTCATTTCGAATGCGGTGGAACATGGAGACAAGTCGCCGATTCGAATTCGACTGCTTGAGCGGAGCGATACGGTGCGCTGTGAAATCGTCAGCGGCGGGTCCCCGCTTGCGGAAGAAGAGTGCCGAACGATCTGGGAACGATATTATCGTGAAAATGAAGACGAGCATGGGAGAGGGATCGGACTCTCCATCGTGAGCGCAATACTGACGGCGCATGGAGCGGCTTTTGGTGTAGAGGCAGTCGAGTACGGCAACTGTTTCTGGTTCGAATTGTAGTCTCTTTCGATTTCATCGATCGTTCACATTGTTTCATCGTATCATCACAATTCTTGCACATCGCTTCGGTATTCTTCTTTCAACAAGATCCGCAACGCGGACAAATTGGAAAGGAGAATACAAGATGAAAACGAAATGGAAACAACGGATTTTGACATGGGCACTGATTCTCACACTGATACTTGGAGGATGCTCACTCGAGTCGACTCGATCGGATCAAACGGCGAGCAATCCGCAACCGGAAATCCAAGTGGTTGTCCAAGATACGGCAGCGGTTTCGGACTCGGATCCCTCTGCTCTCGATTCTACGGAGGATCGAATTCGCATCCGTTTGGGAGAGGTCGTCGAACACAATGGAGACGGGATCGCCGTCAGCATGAGCGGAGCGGGCACGCAAGTGACCATCACGGAAGGTGGAGTCTACGAATTGACCGGTAAGATGTCCGGACAGATCGTTGTCCGTACGGAGGAGGCGGTTCAACTGATTTTGAATGGAGTCGATATCGTGAGTGCGGACGGTCCGGCGATCTACATCGCACAATCGAAGCATACTTCGGTGACCGCAGCGGATGGCACAAAGAACAACTTAACCGATTCGACGACTTATTCGGATGAGTCTGCCGAAGCTGTATTGTTCAGTCATATCGGTCTTACATTGGACGGCTACGGAACTCTGGTTGTCGATGGAAATTACAAGCATGCGATTGCAAGTGAAACGGAGTTGACCGTGCTTCAGGGAACGCTGGAAATCCGAGCGGTTCGAGATGGACTCGCCGGAAAGGAAACGGTGTTGATAGAGGATGGGAGCATCCAAATTTATAAAAGCAACGAAGGGATCGAATCCAAGGGATCTCTCATCATCAATGGAGGGACAATCGAATTCCAAGCGGACGATGACGGCTTGAATGCCGGAACGGAGATCGTGATCAACGGCGGGACGGTGCAAGGACTTGCCGGAGGAGATGGGATTGATTCCAACGGAATCATCTTGATGAACGGAGGGGACGTGACAATTTTCGCGGCCGACTCGGCAAATGGTCCGATTGATGTCGGTGACGAAGGCGGAAGCATCACGATCAACGGTGGCAACCTATTTGTGAGCGGAGGGGCTATGGCCGCTACCGTCAATTCGAACTCGACGCAACCCTCCATCTGGATCGGAGCGAATTCCGGGGTCGGCGATGTGGTGACAATCCTCTCCGACGGTCGCGAGATCGGCAGTTATGAAGTCGGGCAGGCGGCATCGCTCCTCTTCTACACTTCGGAGGATCTCTCGATCGGAAACCGCTATGTTGTTCGACAAAATGACAGCGTACTCGGTGAAATCACTCTGAACAATGCTTCGAGCTCGATCGGAGGATCCGGAATGAATCCGATGATGGGACCCAATATGGGCGGTCCGGCTCGCCCGGAACAAGTTCCCCCGGAACAAGCTCGTCCCTAAGCCAACTCGTCCGGAACCAAGGGCAACGATCCGAGACATACTTATCAATCGATACGGAGAAGTAAAAAACGCCGAGGGTGACCTCGGCGTTTATAATGCTGTAGAAATGCGGTGTTATTTCTTGATTTTACCGACGATCCAGAGCAGGATACAAGCTCCCACCACAGCGACCATCAGGTTGTAAAGGTTAAGCCCGGTGACTTCCTGACCGCCGACCAAATTGAAAACGAATCCTCCGATGAAGGCCCCGATGATACCGGTTACGATGTTCGCGATCGCGCCCATCGAGTGATTCTTCTTCATGATGATGCTTGCAATCCATCCGGCCAAAGCTCCCAGTATAATCCATCCGATCAATCCCATAACAATTCTCCTTTCCAAATGTTGTTCATTGTTTGCGCCTGACTCGGCTGAGTGCCGCGCGTAATAAAATATTAACATGACGAGCGTTGATTGTTAATAAAATTGTGAGAAATAATAAATATTGTTGATTCTGAAATG
The DNA here is from genome assembly GCA_030529605.1 of Bacillota bacterium. GTDB lineage: Bacteria > Bacillota > Clostridia > Peptostreptococcales > Acidaminobacteraceae > JAUMWO01. The sequence goes on from JAUMWO010000011.1 coordinate 2,442, forward strand.
AAAATTTTTGTCTGCAACCATTCGCCCCGGCGGATTGGAGCTTTTTGCCTTGTCGCGCTTTCTGATATAATGGGCTCAATAGAATTGCTGTAAGGAGGAAGTATGAGACGAGTCTCTCTGTGTCTACGCATTTTCACATTGCTGCTGTCGGTCTTCATTTTGGCGGGGTGTCAACCGCAAGCTTTGACGGAACCGGGGACATCGGCTCCTACGGTGGCTTCTGCAACGCAGCCGTCGACACCCGCTCCGAGCACGTCGGAAACGGCTCCCGTAGAGCCCAAGGGGATCATTTTGACGGTGGATGATTTTGTCAACGAAAGCTATCTGAACCCGATGCTCACTCCGGAACAAGTGCGCGAGCAAACGGATTTTGTCGAGAGCGTCGATTCCTTTATGGACATGATGACATTCAGCAACGGCATGATCGAATATCAATTCGGGCAATACTGGGAGCAAGGGGCGAAGGATCCGACTCCTGCACTCGCCGTGGTATCGTATGTCGACACCGGATACTCTCGAGAGGAAGCGTTTTGCGGCATCCTGATCGGCGACCGGTTCGAGGAGACCATCGCGCGCTTCCGTCAGGACTACGACTGGACCAAGCGAGAAGATGGAAAGTTTTGGGGCGAAGGGCAATATCCCGATGGAGGACATTATTCGATCAGCGGTTCGGGAGATGATTTGGCAATGACTCTGGTGCCTGAGACGGTGTTCCCGTTTGCGAAAATTCACTTTTCCAAAGGGCGTGTCATCCGCGTCTCCGTCTACTATCTCCCGACAGTCTAAACCCGAAGGAGCAACTATGTACCGCAAAATGGCAAAGCATTACGACGATATTTTCCCTGCCGGACAAAAGATACGGTTTTTAAAGCGCATGTTTGAGGACCGTCCCGCCGGACATCTGCTCGACATCGGTTGCTCCAACGGCAGTGTTGCACATGGGCTCGCTGCGGAAGGATTTCGCGTCGATGCGATCGACCTCAGCGAGGCCATGATCGCCGAAGCGGAGCGAATCCCTGCCGGTGCGACTTGCG
>JAUMWO010000011.1:3485-24583 GCA_030529605.1 Bacillota bacterium
ATGCCGTCCGCGATGCCGTCCGCCGTCCCCCGCGCCGCCGTCCGGCGGATGAACATGCTTGACGTCGCCCGGCATTTCCCGCGCGCGTCCTTCGACGGCCTCTACTGCATCGGCAACACCCTCGTGCATCTCGAAGATGCCGCGATGATCGGACGCGCGCTGGCGGCCTTTCGCGAGGTCGCCAAACCGAGCGGTCGCCTCGTCGTGCAGATCCTCGATTATGCGCATATCCTCGCGACAAGGCCGGATTCGCTCCCGCGGATCTCGAATGAGCATGTGGATTTCGTACGGAGATATCGCTATCTCGATCGCCTCGAAGGCGTTCGCATCGAGTTTGCGACGACGCTGACCGTCGATCCGCACGGTGAGCGCGAGGTCTTCACCGGCAGCGAGATTCTGTATCCGCTCACGCTGAGTGAGCTCGAGAGCTTGCTTGATGATGCCGGTTTTCGGGTGATCGACCGCTTCGGAAGTTATGCGGAAGAGCCGTATCGACCGGGAGCGCCGACCTTGATCGTGGTCGCCGAAGCCGTGTAGCGCTACGCCCGAGGATGTCCGGCCCGACGGTCGTCGTGCGTCGGCTCAATGTTCGCCGGACGATGTTGCGCTTGAATAAATGTTGCGCAGGTGATATAATAGCGTGCGAAGAGGGGGGAGTGAATGGAAATGCTGATATACATGGGTTTGATCATCGCACTGTTCGGTTATATGACTTGGTCGCAAATGAAGCGGAACAAGCAGATCCAAGCGATTCGTTCGAGTGTCGCCGTCGGCGATAAGGTGACGACGATCGGTGGTTTGGTTGGTCGAGTGACCGGACTGACAGAGGATGAGATGACTCTGGAAACGGGAGATCACTCCGTCACGATGAAACGATGGGCGATTCAGCTCGTCGACAAAAACATTGTTCCATTGGAGGCAGAATGAAACACATCAAAACACTGAGTAAGGGCTCCTTGAAATCTACGGCTTCCCATGCAGGATGCGGTGAGTGCCAAACTTCGTGCCAATCGGCATGCAAGACTTCCTGCACAGTCGGAAACCAAGAGTGTGAAAACGAAAAACGCTTCTAGTGATCTTCGATCCTGCGTTTTGAAAATCGCATATGAGATGAATTGAGGAAGGTGCCCCTAGGGGCACCTTTTGGACTTAAATACGGGAGGTTTTATGGTTCACAAGTTCGCGCAAGGCGGGCTGTTTTTTGTATTGGATATCAACTCCGGCGCAGTGCACATGGTCGACGAGATCGTGTACGATGTGCTGAGTTATTATCCCAAGGAGTCCGCGTTGACCGCGATTCGTGCGTTGCTCGATCGGTACGAGGAGTCGGAGATCCGCGAGGCGCTCGAGGAGATCGATGCCTTGATCGAAGCCGAGCAGCTCTATACGGACGGCGCCTACATCGGCGAGGTCCAACTCAACACGCGCGCACCCGTCATCAAGGCGCTTTGCCTCCATGTCGCGCATGACTGCAACATCCGTTGCAAATACTGCTTTGCGTCCCAAGGAGACTTCAACATGGTGCGCGGACTGATGCCGCTGGAAGTCGGCAAAGCCGCGCTGGACTTCTTGATTGCTCATTCCGGCAACCGCCGCAATCTCGAGGTCGACTTTTTCGGGGGCGAGCCGCTGATGAATTTCGAAGTCGTCAAAGAGCTGGTGCATTACGGACGGCGGATCGAAAAGGAACATGGAAAGAATTTCCGCTTTACGATCACGACGAATGGGATGTTGTTGGACGACGACAAGATCGACTTCATCAACGAACACATGAGCAATGCCGTTCTCTCCATCGACGGACGACGCGAGGTCAACGACTTCATGCGCCCGACGGTGAGTGGCGGCGGCACCTACGATGTGATCGTGGACAAGTTCCGTCGCTTGGTCGAAAAGCGGGGTGCCAAATCTTACTATGTCCGCGGCACCTACACGGCGCACAACACCGATTTTTCCAAAGACGTCAAGCATTTGGCGGATCTCGGTTTCCGCAGCACATCGGTCGAACCGGTGGTCGCCAAGGAGACGGATGCCTACGCGCTCAAAGCCGAAGATTTGCCGAAGTTGCTCCATGAGTACGAATTGCTGGCCGAAGAGATGATCCAGGGGCATGAGAAGGGCAAGCCCTTCGATTTCTTCCACTTCTCGGTCGATCTCTCGCAGGGGCCCTGCGTCGTCAAGCGTCTCTCCGGTTGCGGTGCGGGCTCGGAGTACATCGCCGTCACGCCGGAGGGCGACATCTATCCATGCCATCAATTCGTGGGCGATACCGATTTCAAACTCGGCAATGTGATGTCCGGCGAGTTCGAGATGAGGGAGTCGTTCCGAGATGCACACATCCTCAACAAGCAAAAATGCCGTCACTGCTGGGCGAAATTCTATTGCTCGGGCGGTTGCCATGCCAATGCATACAATTTCAACGGCGATATCTTGGAACCGCATGAGATGAGCTGCGAATTGGAGAAAAAGCGCATCGAGTGTTCGATCTACATCCAGGGGCGCTTGAGCGAACAGGAGGCCGACGATGATCAAAGCCTATAAAGGGATCCTCCCGACCATTGATTCGACCGCATTCGTTGCGGAGTCCGCCGATTTGATCGGCGATGTTACGGTGGAAGCGGATGCAAACATTTGGTATAATACTGTAGTCCGAGGAGACTTGGAGCCGATTCACATCGGAGAGGGAAGCAATGTGCAGGATCTTTGCGTTTTGCACACGAGCAAAGGTTTTCCGCTCTCGATCGGTAAGAATGTGACCATCGGGCATCATGTGGTGCTCCATGGTTGTACGGTTCAGGACAACGCTCTGATCGGGATGGGCGCCATCCTTTTGGACGGTTGCATCATCGAGAGCGATGTCATCGTCGGTGCGGGAAGCTTGGTGCCGCCCGGCAAGGTCATCCCGTCGGGGCATATGGCATTCGGTTCGCCGGCGAAAGTCGTGCGGGCATTGACCCCGGAGGAGATCGAAGAGATCGCATTCTCGGCTGTCAAGTACATTCGGAACGGAAAAGCTCATAGGGCTGCCGAAGAGAAATAGGAGGAAAGAATGAAGGGAAAAAACATTGCTCTGTTTTTTCTAATCGTCGCTTTGATTGCCGGAGCGTACTTCGTTTCCCTGACCGGGATTCGGATCGGTAACTTCGAAATCGCGCCGGTGAAAGATCAGATGAAACTCGGACTGGACATCAAGGGCGGCGTCGTCGTCGTGTACGAGGCTGTCACAGAAGAAACCGGTGCGGAGCTGGATGCGACGATGCATCAGACGATTCGCATCCTCAGCCGTCGGATCAATGAACTGGGGCTCACCGAACCAACCATCACGCGACAGGGAGACAATCGGATCCGCATCGAACTTCCCGGCGTCGAGAGCGCAGCGGAAGCGATCGCGGTCATCGGTCGTACCGCAAAGCTTGAATTCCGACTGGTGTTGCCGCAAGCTCCTGCGTTTACGGGGATGAAAGTGGAAGATTTCGCTTCGGAGCTCGTTCTTTCGGGGAACCAAGTCGCGGCATCCGGCGTCGATCGGGACCAATACGGCGGTTACAGCGTTTCTCTCAAATTCAACGACGATGGTGCAAAGGCCTTCTTCGAAGCGACAAAACGCGCTCAGGCGAGAGACAATGCGCTCGGACAGATCGCCATCGTATTGGACGGCGAAGTGATTTCCGCTCCGCGCGTCGATGAAGTCATCAGTACCGGATCGGCGATCATCACAGGCAACTTCACCTACGAGGACGCGAGCAACTTGGCGCTTCTGATCCGAGGCGGGGCATTGCCGGTTCAGCTCAACGAGGCGTACACTTCGGAAATCGGGCCGACGCTCGGACTCAATTCCCTCAATTCCGCCGTCAAGGCGGCGATTGTCGGACTGATTCTGGTCGGACTGTATATGATTCTCTATTACCGTTATCCGGGGCTGATCGCGTCGATCGCTCTTTCGCTCTACGCATTGCTCATCGTCTACGCGATGATCGGATTCAATGCGACGCTTACCCTCCCGGGGATCGCGGGTATCGTCATTTCGCTCGGTATGGCGGTCGATGCCAATGTCATCATCTTTGAGCGCGTGAAAGAAGAACTCCGTAACGGCAAGTCGATCCGTGCTTCCATCCACGCCGGATTCAAGCGCGCGATGTCCACCGTTATGGACTCGAACATCACGACGCTGATCGCCGCGATCGTCCTCTTTTTCTTCGGAGATGGACCGATCAAAGGCTTCGCCGTCACCTTGATGATCGGTATTGTCGCTTCGATGTTCACGGCGATCGTCCTGACGAGAACCCTTCTGAATCTCGGGTTGGCATTTACCAACAATCCGAAGCTTTACGGCTATAAGGAGGCTTAATCATGAAATTTCATTTGATTCGAACATACAAAATCTGGTTTGGCCTCTCTCTTGCGGTGATTTTAGTCGGATTGGTTTTCTTCCTGACGCAGGGGTTCAACTACGGGATCGACTTCACCGGCGGTACGATGATTCAGATCGATCTGCACCAACGCGTCGAACGTCCGGTGCTCGTACAGGACCTCGCGTCGCTCAATCTCAATCCGGAGATCGTGCATGCGGGACTCAACAACGAACAAATCGTCATCAAGACCACGCAAAAGCTCGATACGACCAGCCGTGTCGAAGTGTTCCGCATCCTGAAGGACAAATATGGTCTCCGGGATTCCGACCTGATCGGATCGGAGCAGTTCAGCGCATCGGTCAGCAGCGAGATCAAGTGGAATGCGTTCTGGTCCATCCTGATCGCTTCGATCCTGATGCTGGCATACATCACGGTCCGATTTGAAGCGGTATTCGGTTTCGCGGCGATCGCTTCGCTGATCCATGACATACTGTTCCTGCTTGCGATCTATGCGATCTTCCGCTTCCCGGTCAACTCGACCTTCATCGCGGCGATCCTGACCGTCGTCGGTTACTCGATCAACGACACCATCGTCGTCTTCGACCGAATCCGGGAAGACATCAAGGGCGAGCGCATCAAGGACTATGCGGACACGGCGGACCGCTCGGTCCGACGCACCTTCAGCCGTACGATCAATACGACGGTCACCACATTGCTCGTGATCGGCTCGCTGTTGGTGTTCGGTGTCTCTTCGATTAAGGAGTTCGCACTTCCGCTCTTTATCGGAATCGGTGTCGGAACCTATTCGTCGATCTTTATCGCCAGCGCATCTTGGGCACTGATTCGAGATCGCATCGCGAAAAAGGGAAAATACGGAGCAACAGCAAAAAATTAAACCAAGGTGTGGCCGGCCGGAGACCGAGTCTTCGGCTTTGCCCATCCGATGAAAGGAGGACTCGATGTTCACAGCGATTTTGATGATCCTGATCGCGATCGCACTTGTACTGAGCGCTATTTTGGTCGAATCATCCGTCGTGATTGCATACGACGGTACCGTACACCACATTATCACGGAAGTGGTTGTTCTGTGTTCGATGCTCGTCGGAGTTCTGCTCGTCGGTTTTCAGCGTGTTGAGAGCCGCGTGCGGGCGAAAGCCAAGATCAAGCAGTTGCAGGAGCAATCGGCGCAACAATCCGGAGAAGTGGCACGTCTCGGCAATGAGCTGACGGCTCTGCAAGCAACTCTGGCAAAGAAAGAAGCGGAACTGGCTCGTTCCAAAGATGAGCTGATTCGCGCTCTGCAAACCCCGGTTCGTATGGACGCGCCGGCAGAGGCGGTGCAACCAAATGAGAATCTCAATGGCTTGGTACAAGCGATTGAAGAAGCTTCCGTCGAAGGATAAACCGATCCGATGATTTTTCAGCGAAATCGGTGGATTCGCAAGCGAGAGACCGGAGCCGAGATCGATGTGTTTGAGGATCTCCTCCGGGAACGCTCGCAACATACGGGGATGGACTTCTTAAGCCCGGTTCTCAAGGATCTCTACGATCCTTTTTTATTACCGGGGATGAAGGAGGCGGTCGATCGGATCGGGGAGTCGATCCGCCGCGGCGATGTGATCTGGATTTATGGCGATTACGATGTCGACGGCATTACTTCGATTGCCATTTTGATCAAATACTTCGAACACATCGGCGTCTCCTGCAATTACTATATTCCCGACCGACTCGACGAAGGCTACGGCATCTCCAAGATCGGGCTGGATTACATCAAAGAGCAGGGCGGTCAGCTGGTCATCACCGTGGACTGCGGCATCAATGCCTTTGCGGAAGCGCGATATGCGGAGGAGCTGGGTCTCGATCTGGTCATCACCGATCACCATGAGCTGGAATCGGAGCTCCCGCGCGCCGTCGCGTTGATCAATCCCAAGATCGAAGGCTATCCGTTCCCGTCGCTCGCCGGATGCGGCGTCGCGATCAAGTTGGTGCAGGCTTTGGCCGGAGAGCGGTTCGAGGCATTTGCTCCACAGGTTCTGGATCTGGCGGCGGTCGGCACCATCGCGGATATCGTGCCGTTGGTGTCCGAGAACCGCGTGCTGGCATACCTCGGGATGCGCTCGATCCAAAACCAAGGTCTGATCTCCTTGATCAACATGTCCGGAAAGGACTTGAACAAAATCTCCTCGGGCGACATCGGATTCAGCATCGCGCCGATGATCAATTCGAGCGGTCGAATCGGGAATCCCAAGCTGGCGGTCGAACTTTTGATCGAGCAGGATGAGACGATCACCGACCGCATGGCCAAGAAACTCTACGAACTCAACACCGAGCGCCAAGAGCAGGGTGCCTTGATACTGGAAGAAGCAATCCGTTATGTCGAGGAGAATGTATACCTCGACCGGGAACGTGTGATCGTCGTCGCCGGAAAGGATTGGCACACCGGGATCATCGGGATTACCGCTTCGCGGCTCGTCGAACGCTACAGCCGTCCGGTCATCATCCTCACGGAAACGGAGGGCGAGCTCAAAGGCTCCGCGCGGAGCATCCGGGGAGTCAGCATTTACGAGATCATCGCGACGACCAAGCCGCTGCTTCTCCGATTCGGCGGACATGATCAGGCGTCGGGGCTCACATTGCTCCGCGAAAACTTCGAAGCCTTCCGCGAAGCGATTCGGAAGGCGGCAAATGAGCGAATCGCCGTGGACGATTTGACCCCTGTGATTCGGATCGACTATGCGATCGATATGAAACAGATCAATCGCTCCTTTGTCGAAAAGCTCGGGCGGCTCGCTCCATTCGGGCCGGGTAATCCGGAGCCGTTGTTTTTGCTCGAAGACGTTGTCTTGGACGAGCTTCGCATCGTCGGCGCGACCAAAAATCATGTCAAGATTCGGGTCAGCTCGCGCCACGGCAGCTTCGACGGGATCGCCTTCAATCAGGTCGATTCGTTTCGCGGCATCCGCATCGGAGACGTGGTGCGGCTCGTGTTCAGCTTCGAGTTGCATTCCTTCCGAGGTATCGAATCGATCAATCTGAAGATCAAGGACATTCAGTCTCGGTCCTCGGCGATGCCGGATCGGTTGGAAAAACAAGCTTCGATTGCACTCAACGAGTTTTTGACGGTGCGATCCGGCTATGAATTTACACCATTACCCGACTTTGATATAATACAGTCATTAAATCGGCTGGATGTGTATCAATATGAGGATTTGGTGCGATTAAAAGAACATTTTTTCGACACCGGATTCGAGGATTACAGCATTCACTTCGGCGAGCTTCGCCCCGGAAGAGCCAGCCTCAACATCGTCTATCTGCCGCTGGAAGAGGTGACCGGGAGCGGAAAGGACGCCGCAGAGCAGGATTTCCGATGCACCGGCAGCTATTTTGCGCCGCATGTTCCGGAGCGTGCGGATGTCGTGCGCTTGTACAAGCAACTGCTGAATCAGCAGACGGCTTCGCTTTCGCATCTGACCCGCCGCTTCAAATGTTCTTCGACGAAAATCGTCCTAGGCTTGGAAATGCTTCGTCGCACAGAAGTGCTGAGCTACCATGTCATCAACGACCTCGTGCGCTTGGAGTGGAACAGCATCTCAAAAAAGAAGACTCTGGAGGAAGACGCGCTCTTCCGCCATTTACACAGAAATACTTGTTTGACATTGGAGAAATGATATGAACCGAGCGGAAGAACTGAAACGACGCATTCGAGTGGTCGAAGATTTCCCGACGAAAGGCATCAGTTTTAAAGACATCACGACGCTGATCCACGACGCCGAAGGCTATGAGTTGGCGATCGATGCGATGGCGGAGTCGGTTGCAGATCTGGATTTTCAATACCTGATCGGTCCCGAAGCTCGCGGCTTTATCTTTGGCGGTCCGCTGGCACTGCGGCTGAGCAAGGGATTCATCCCGGTGAGAAAATCCGGCAAGCTTCCGTACACGACCGTTTCGCACAGCTACGATCTGGAGTACGGCAGCGACACGGTCTACGTGCATGCCGATGCGATTCAGCCGGGGGATCGGGTGTTGATCGTCGATGACCTGCTCGCTACCGGCGGGACGGCGGTGGCCGTCGCCGAATTGGTCGAAAAGCTGGGAGGGCATGTCGCCGGCTTTTGCGCCTTGATCGAGCTGGATTCGCTCGGCGGACGCGATCGACTCGCGAAATATCCGATCAAGACCGTCGTTCATTATTCAAAGTAAACCGAGGCGGAGTTCGACAGGAGTTCAAGATGAATCGAGAAGAGTATTTGCAATGTATCCGAGAAAATGCTCCTTACGTGAATCTGGAGCGGGTCGAACGCGCCTTTGATTATGGTGCAGCCGTGCACGAAGGCCAAACGCGAAAGAGCGGAGAGCCTTATTTTACGCACCCCGCGGCGGTGTCCGGAATCCTTGCGGAGCTCCGCATGGACGAGGACACCATCATCGCGGGGCTTTTGCATGATACGGTCGAGGACACGAACGCGACACCCGAGATCGTCGACGAATTGTTCGGATCGGATGTCGAGCGGCTGGTGCGCGGTGTGACCAAGCTCGAGCTCTTCACCTATCAGAGTCAAATGGAGTATCAGGTCGAAAATCTGCGCAAGATGTTCATCGCGATGGCCAACGACTTCCGCGTCATCGTCATCAAGCTCGCTGACCGGCTCCACAATATGCGCACGCTCAATGCGATGCCGCCGGAGAAGCAACAGCGCATCGCGAAAGAGACCATCGATATTTACGCGCCGATCGCGGGACGCCTCGGGATCTTCCGGATCAAGTGGGAGCTTGAAGACCTGAGTCTGAAATATCTGGATCCGGTTGAGTATCAGGACCTCACCAACAAGGTCAACAAGAAGCTCTCGGAACGCCGTGAAATCATTGAAGCCTACATCGATCAGATTCGTAAGGCGCTCAACGAAGTCGGCATCGAGTGCGAGATCTACGGTCGACCGAAGAATCTCTACAGCATCTATCGTAAGATGAAATACCAGGACAAGCAATTCGACGAAATCTATGATTTGACAGCGATTCGCGTGATTCTGGACGACGAGAAAAAGCTTTATGGCGCGCTTGGTGAAATCCACTCACTGTGGAATTTTATTCCGGGGCGCTTCAAGGACTATGTGTCCAACCCGAAGGCGAACCACTACCGCTCCCTGCATACGACCCTGATGGGCAAAAACGGCCCGTTTGAAGTGCAGCTTCGCACACGCGAGATGCATGAACAGGCGGAGTACGGGATCGCCGCACATTGGAAATACAAAGAAGGCAATACCTCCGTGCGCCTCGACGATCTCGATGCGCAGATGCAGTCTTTCCGCCAGATGCTCGAGCTGCAAAGCGACCTGAGCGAGCCCGGTGAGTTTATGGACTCCCTGCAATCGGATATTCTCAGCGCCGAGGTTTTCGTGTTTACGCCGAACGGCAAATCCATCGTCCTTCCGGACGGTGCGACTCCGATCGACTTTGCGTACCGCATCCACTCCGAAGTCGGAAACAGCGCGATCGCAGCCAAGGTCAACGGACGCATCGTGCCGTTGAGCTACCATCTCTCCAATGGACAGATGGTCGAGATCCTGACGCAAAAGAACGGTCCGGGTCCGAGCCGAGACTGGCTCAAATTTGTCAAGTCGACGCAAGCGAAACAAAAGATTCGACAGTGGTTCAAGAAAGAACGCCGCGAAGAGAACATCGAAAAGGGCGAAGAGATCATTGTCGCAGAGCTCAAACGTCACGGACTCTTTTCCAAATCCGTACTCAACGAAAATTTCCTCGAGCCGATCCTGCGTCGCCTGAGCCTCAAGACGCTTGACGATCTGTACAATGCGATCGGTTACGGCGGGATTCTCACCGCGCAGGTCATTCCGAAGATTCGGGAGAAGGTTGCCGCCGAAGAAAAGGAAAAGGCAGCTCTGGAACAGGCGGCGAGCGGCGCGTCGAGCTCCGACGAATCGAAGCGTCGCCCGCCTCGCGAGGAAAAATACCGTTCGACCGGCGTCATCGTCAAGGGGATGGACGACATCCTCGTCCGCTTTGCCAAATGCTGTACTCCGGTGCCGGGCGACTCCATCATCGGATACATCACGAGAGGGCGCGGCGTGACGATACACCGCGCGGACTGCGAGAATTTCGAAAAGAACGAAGAGACCGAAAATCGCTTCATCGAGGCGACTTGGGCTTGCGAGGAAAAAGGCGCTTACTATGCCAGCGTGATGATCACGGCATTGAACCGCAAGGGTGTGATGTCGGATATCACGGCGGTGGTCGGTGCGCTCGATATGGACTTTACCAGCCTCAATGCGAAGGTCGATAAGAACAATCTCGTCACGATCAGCCTGTCGGTCGAGATTCAAGGAGTGGAAGAACTCGATCGCCTGTTCCGCAAATTGAAGGGGATCCAAGACATCATCGAGATCAAACGGGTCTCCGCCTAACGGCTGCGGCGGTGTGCCCAGCGGCGTGTCTGTGATCGCTGCGCCGGGGAATCCCCGTGCTCCCGATTGCTCGCCGCACAATCCCGTTATCCATTCCGATAGCCAGTAAGGAGATGCCATGCGCGCTTTGATACAGAGAGTGACCCGGTCCTCGGTGACCGTAGAGGATCGGGTCGTCGGCAAAATCGATCGGGGCTTCACCGTGCTCCTCGGTGTCGAGGATGCGGACGATGACTTCGATGTCGAGTACATCGCCAAGAAGATCGCCGCGCTGCGCGTCTTTGAAGACGAAGAAGGCAAAATGAACCGCGCCCTCAGCGAGGTCGGCGGCTCGGTGCTTTTGATCTCGCAATTCACGCTCTATGCCGACACGCGAAAGGGCAATCGTCCGAGTTTTGTCGGAGCCGGCAAACCCGAGCATGCGAATCGCCTCTACCAAGAGGTGGCGAAACGATTAAACGAAAAAGGAATCGCCGTCGAGACGGGAGTCTTTGCGGCCCATATGACGGTGCAGATCACCAACGACGGTCCGGTCACGATCTGGATCGACAGCGCCGAAATGAGAAAAACAACGACGAAACCCGTCGAATAGGAGTTTGGATGCAAATCGAGAAATTGGTTGTCGGAAGCTACGCGGAGAATTGCTACATCGTTTACGACGAAAACTCGCCGGATCGCGATGCGTTCATCATCGATCCCGGCTTTGACGGACGACGCATCAACGAAAAAATCAATACGCTGGGCGTCAAAATTCACTACATTCTTTTGACCCATGGGCATTTTGACCACATCGGAGCGGTCGAAGAAGTGCGTCTCCATACCGGCGCGCCGGTATGGGTCCATCCCGGAGACATCGAGCTGATCGGCGGCGCCTTTCAGCATGACGCGGAGCTCAGCGACGGCAAAGAGTTCACGGTCGGATCGATGAAGATCCGTACCCTCTACACGCCGGGGCATACGCAAGGCGGCTGTTGCTTCTATCTGAAAGATCAAAACACGCTGTTCAGCGGGGATACGCTCTTTTACACCTCGGTCGGACGCACCGATCTCGGTGGGGGCAATCACCGCCAGTTGATTCAAAGCATTCAAAATCAATTGATGGTGTTGCCGGATCAAACGGAAGTCTATCCGGGGCACAGCGTCAAGACGGTCATCGGGCACGAACGCGCCCACAATATGTTTTTGCAAGGATAATTCATGAAGAAATACCGAATCGCATCGACAGCGCATCGATACGATATCGAAAACATCATACGCATCTTTGGCTATCAAAAGGCGGATGCGAACGACGAAGCGATACTATCCGTGGAAGACAGAGCGGATGGTATCGCTGTCTCATTTCACGGCACAGACGGCGCGGGTCGTACCGGCGTCGGCAGCCCGGGATCGGACGGCAGTTTCGATCCGGATCACAGCTCGACTCACGGCTCGGATGCGGGCCGCGTGGAATCCGAGAGCTTGATGCTGCCCGCCGCTCTCGACAAGAACGAGAGAAAGCGCCGGTTGTATCGCTTCTTGGAAGGTTTCTCGCGGGCGGCGTCCGGATGGGGGATTCTGGTCGGCGTGCGACCGGTCAAGGTCGCGCATAAGCTGATGTCCGAGGGGAAAACGGAAGCCGAGATGCGCGCGCTGCTACGCGACGACTACTTGATTTCTCCGGAGAAGATCGAGCTGATGCTCGATGTGGCGAAGCGGGAGCGTCCCTTTTTGGATCCGTCGTCCGAGGATCGCATATCTTTGTATCTGTCGATTCCCTTTTGCCCGACGCGTTGCACCTACTGCTCGTTCCCGGCGGTGCCGCTTTCGCAGAAGGGGCATCTGCTTCCGGCATATCTCGAGCGTCTGGCGCGCGAGGTCGATCTGGCGCTCGAAGCGATCCGCGACAGCGGCCGCATGATCGACTGCCTCTACATCGGAGGCGGCACACCTTCCGTGCTCGACAACCGGCAGATTCGCACACTTTTCGAATCGATTTACCGCGGGGTGGATCGCGCGCGACTGGAGGAGATCACCTTTGAGGCCGGACGCGTCGACACCTTGGACGAAGCCAAGATCGACCTGCTTCGCGAACTGGGTGTTACGCGTCTCTCGATCAATCCGCAATCGTTTACGGACGAAGTGCTCGCGATTGCGGGGCGTTATCACGACGCGGCGCGCATTCGCGAATTGTTTGATTACGCCCGATCCAAAGGCTTTTTGATCAATTCGGATCTGATCGTCGGTCTCCCGGGGGAGACGCCGTATACCTTCGAATCGAGTTTGAAGCAGATGCTGCAGCTTCGTCCGCATAACCTGACGGTGCACGCGCTCTCCCTCAAACGCGGCTCCAAATTGAACGAGGCGGGCGGACGGGCGAAGATAGGCGATGCGTTTGCGGACTTTACGCAGACCTACGATGATTCGATGCAGCGTATTCGCGATGCCGGATTGTATCCGTACTATCTCTACCGACAAAAGAACATCTCCGGAAATCTCGAGAACGTCGGCTATGCCGTCCCCGGGACGGAGTGCATTTACAACATTCGCATCATCGAGGAGAAGCACACCATCATCGCCTGCGGTGTCGGCGCGGTCTCCAAGATTTGCTTTCCTGCCGAGGATCGCCATGAACAGGTACCGAATCCGCGCGGGATCGAAGATTATTTAACCGGTGACGATTCATCGCTCGCCAAGTGGAGAACATGGTTCTCGCAAAGCGCGCTCGAGAATAAGGAGGAAGAATGAAAAAGATCCCTGGTTTACACAAAGTGCGGATGGGTTTCGCGCTCTTGCTCATCGTGTCGATGTTGCTGCTTGGCGCCTGCACGGGAACGGGAGCGTCGACTTCGACACCGACGGAACAAGCATCGGACGCGTCCGTTGCAGGCACAACCGCGGCGGGGCAAGCGCCGGATACCACATCGCCGGAGACGACCGCTGCAGGTACGACTGCACCGGAGACGACCGCGCCGCCGGAGCGGCACAAGGTGCGTTTTGTCGGTCTCGGGGACAATCTGATTCACCCCAATCTCTACGCCTTTGCGGATGCCGCGCATGGTGTGGAAGGCGATGGGAAGTATGACTTTACGGTATTCTTCGAACAAATCCGTCCGCTCCTGGAAGAAGCCGACCTGCGCTTCATCAACCAGGAGACGATCTCCGGAGGGGACGAACTGGGGCTGTCGGGATATCCGACCTTCAATTCGCCGCGCGATTTGATCTATCAACTGGAATCGCTGGGCTTTAACTTCATCAATCTCGCGAACAATCACTCGCTCGACATGGGGGTGCGCGGCATCTATCATGCGCTGTACCATTGGAACCGCACCGACGTCACGACGGCGGGGATCTATGCCGACGCCGAAGACCGCGAGACCATCCGCGTGCGTGAGGTCAACGGCATCCGTTTCGCCTTGCTCTCCTACACCTCGCACACCAACGGAATCCCTGCCGACGAGCCTTGGCGCGTCGGTTACATGGTCGAAGAGGAAGTGCGCCGTGACGTGGCGAGGGCGAAGGAGCTCGCCGATTTTGTCATCGTGAGCGCGCATTGGGGCTGGGATGACATTTTTACCATCGATGACTTTCAGCGCAATTTTGCGGAGATCTTTGCCGACAGCGGCGTCGACATGGTCGTCGGGACGGGGCCGCATCTGCTCCAGCACATCGAGTGGATCGATCGTCCGGATGGAAGCAGGATGCTCTGCGCTTTCTCACTCGGGAATTATGCGTCGGGGATGATCGGACCGTTCAACGAATTGTCGGGTTTGCTTCAGGCGACCTTTGTGGTCGAGGGCGAAAGAAAATCCATCGAGGAGGTGCAGATGATCCCATTGGTGATGCACAAGGAAGTCGCCGACGACAAGATGGGCGTCTATCTGCTCTCGGAATATACGGCGGAGATGGCGGAAAAATCGGCGGTCAATCATTACCGCGGCGGGCTCAATCTACCGTATTTCCGCCAAATTTTGGAGGAACAGATCGCGCCGGAGTTTTTGCCGAGCGAGTTTCGCAGTCGATAAAACCGGCTGCAAATGTGATAAAATGAAGGGAAATCATTTGATTTAGGAGTAACTATGGGCGAGCAACTGGGAAGTTTGAGACGAACACATCGCTGCGGTGTTTTGCGCAGCTCCGACATCGGAAACGAAGTGGTGTTGATGGGTTGGGTGCAAAAGCGCCGCAATCTCGGGAGTTTGATCTTTGTGGATCTGCGGGACTCCTCCGGAATCACGCAAGTGGTATTTGACGGGGATTTTGATGCGGCGGCATTCGACGCGGCGCAGGTGCTGCGCGGGGAGTTTGTCATCGCGGTCACCGGGGAAGTGCGCGAGCGGTTCTCCAAAAATCCGAATATGCCGACCGGCGACATCGAAGTCTTCGTGAAGAATCTCAAAGTGCTTTCGGAGTCCGAGGTTCCGCCGATTCATATCGATGACGAGGACAATGCCGGTGAGCGCCTGAAGCTCGAATACCGCTATCTCGATCTGCGCAAGCCGAGGATGCAGAGCATCTTGCAACTTCGTCACAATGTGTCTCGCGCTCTGTCGCAATATCTCGATCAAAAGGGTTTTATCAGCGTGGAAACGCCGATTCTCAACAAGCCGACGCCGGAAGGGGCGCGCGACTATCTCGTGCCGTCTCGCGTGCACCCGGGTCGTTTCTACTCGCTGCCGCAGTCGCCGCAGCTGTTGAAACAGACTCTGATGGTCTCGGGCGTCGATCGCTACTATCAGATCGCGAAATGCTTCCGCGACGAGGACCTGCGTGCGGATCGTCAGCCGGAGTTTACGCAGGTGGACATCGAGATGTCCTTTGTCGATGAGGAAGACGTGCGTGCGCTGGTCGAAGAGATGTATCAACACATTTTCCGCGAGACCGTCGGCTACGAGTTGCAAATCCCGTTCCCGGTGATGACCTTCGACGAAGCGATGGAGCGTTACGGCTCGGATAAGCCGGATCTGCGCTTCGGGTTTGAGCTTCGCAATTTGTCGGAGGTGCTTGCGGATACGACATTTGCTCCATTCCGTGCGGTGCTCGATGCAAAAGGCAGCGTACGGGCGATCAATCTGGCGGACTACGGCGACCGATTCTCGCGCAAAGAGATTTCCAAGTTGGAAGAACTCGCCAAGAATTACGGCGCGAAAGGTCTCGCTTACATCAAGACTTCGGCGGAGGGCGTGAACTCCTCTCTGTCCAAGGTGTTGACGGAGGCGGAGATGCAGTCGATCCTGCGCACGATGGATGCGGGGGACAACGATCTCATCCTCATCGTCGCCGACAAGCACAAGGTCGTGTTCAATGCGCTTTCCGCGCTCCGCGGGGATGCGGCGCGCAAGCTCGATCTGGTCGACGAGAACAGTTACAATGTCCTCTGGGTGATCGATATGCCGCTCTTTGAATACGACGAAGAGGCGGGACGTTATTTTGCCGCGCACCATCCGTTTACATCGCCGAAGGACGAATTCATCGACCGCATCGAGAGCGATCCGGATCTGTGCCGGGCGAAAGCATATGACCTCGTCATCAACGGATACGAAGCGGCGGGCGGCTCCATCCGGATTCACCGCTCCGACTTGCAGGCGCGCATGTTCAAGGCGCTCGGCTTCTCGGACGAAGAGATGAACGACAAGTTCGGCTTCCTGCTTCGGGCATTCCGGTACGGCACGCCTCCGCATGGCGGCATCGCCGCCGGGCTCGATCGTCTGATCATGCTCTTGGCGAAGACGGACAACATCAAAGATGTCATCGCATTCCCGAAAACACAGGATGCGAAATGCCTCATGATGGGCGCTCCGGGGGAGACCAACGAAGCGGCTCTCGACGAGCTTCACATCGCGACGAAAGCGGAGTAATCCGAGGAGTCACTCATGGATCGAAATGGTGTCGTCGTCGAGCAACTCGCCGGCGAACGCGTGAAAGTCAAATTGTTGCGTCATACCGCATGCGGCTCCTGCGGAGCATGTCATTTGGGAGATGACGCGAAAAACATCAGCCTCGCGGCGATCAATCGGGCGGGAGCGCAGATCGGAGATCATGTGCAGGTGGCACTTCCGACGTCGAGCGTGCTTTCCGCCGCCTTCATCGTCTATATGGTTCCGCTGATCGGCTTGTTCTCGGGGATCGGATTTTCGATGTTCGCCGGACTGCCCGAGCTGACGGCATTTGGGATCGGGATCGGCGTCATGGCGCTCGTCTTTGTCGTGATTCGCCTCGCCAATCAACGATTTGCGTCGAGCAACAAATACATCGCGGAGATCACCGCAATCTTGGAGCCGGAGTTGTTTCCGATCGCTCCGGATTCGTGCTCCACGCCGCGCGACCCTTCGGATCGGTAGGTGCGTCGCGCGATGAAACAAAGAACATCCGGAATCCTGCTGCATGTGACTTCCTTGCCCGGTCGCTTCGGTTGCGGCGATCTGGGAGAAGGCGCGAGACAGTGGATTCGATTTTTGGCGGAAGCCGGACAGACGGAGTGGCAGATGCTTCCGATCGGTCCGACGGGATATGGGGATTCGCCGTATCAGTCGTTTTCGGCCTTTGCGGGCAACCCGTATTTCATTGACCTGGAGCCTCTGCTTCAGGAAGGCTTCCTGACGGCGGAAGAAACCGCGGTGCTCGATGTCCCGCACATCGACTACGGACTGCTATATCATCACAAATTGCCGCTGCTGCGACTCGCGTTTCGGAGGCAGTGGGCGATACAGAACGAAGTGCTTTCGGAGCGGCTTGCGGCCTATCGTGCGGAGCAGGGGAAATGGCTCGACGATTTTGCCCGCTTTATGGCGCTCAAGGATCGATACGGCGGCGCGCCGCATCGAAGCTGGGGGACGGATTCGCCGGCGGACGAGGATGTCCGATTCTGGTGTTTCACGCAGATGCTCTTCGATGCGCAGTGGAATGCGCTGCGCCGGTATGCCAAGGAGCGCGGGGTGCGTCTGATCGGGGATTTGCCGATCTATGTCGCCGCGGATTCGGCCGACCTGTGGGGCAATCCGGAGCTTTTTGAGCTCGATGAACGGGGCGAGCCGACGAGCGTCGCCGGGGTTCCGCCGGATGCGTTTTCGGACACGGGACAGCTCTGGGGGAATCCGCTGTACCGCTGGGAGGAGCACCGCCGTACGCAGTATGCATGGTGGATCGCGCGGGCCAAACGCAATTTTGCGTTGTTTGACCGCGTACGACTCGATCATTTCCGAGGCTATGAGTCGTATTGGAGCGTTCCGGCGACCGCCGAGAACGCGGTGCAGGGGCGATGGTTGCCCGGTCCGGGAGCAGAGCTGTTTCGCGCGATCGAAGCGGCGATCCCGCGGGATCGGCTCGACTGGATCGCCGAGGATCTCGGGGTGATCACCCCGGCGGTGGATGCACTTCGCGAAGAACTCGGTTATCCGGGGATGCGGGTGCTGCAATTCGGCATCTGCCCCGAGCGCGACAACATTCATCTGCCGCATCGCTACGCGGATGCGGTGATCGCTTATACGGGCACGCATGACAACGACACGACGCGTGCTTGGTTTGACGGCTTGTCCGCACGCGATCGACAGTATGTGCGGGGCTACCTCGGATCGACTGCGGAGCAAAAGGATGCCGAGATTCCGCTCCTCGCGATTCGCTCGATCTGGGCGTCCGCGGCATCGACTGCGATTGCGCCGCTCCAGGACGTACTCGGCCTCGGTGCCGGAGCGCGTATGAACCGCCCGTCGACCGGGCAGGACAATTGGAAATACCGTGCGAGCGCAGGAGATCTCACGCCTGAACTCGCCGCTACTCTTTATCAAATTACCGAAACTTTCGCCAGACTGGGAGGAAACCAATGAGCAAACAAGAAAAAGAATTTGTCAAAGACATCACGCGGATGGAGGATGATTTCCCGCAGTGGTATACCGATGTCATCCGCAAGACAGACCTCGTCGATTATTCCCCAGTCAAGGGCTTCATGGTCATCAAACCGTACGGCTTTGCGCTTTGGGAAGGGATTCAGGCATTTCTGGATCGCCGTTTCAAGGAGACGGGCCATCAAAACTGCTATTTCCCGCTGCTCATCCCGGAGAGCCTGCTCGTCAAGGAGAAAAATCATGTCGAGGGCTTTGCGCCGGAGGTCGCTTGGGTGACGCATGGGGGCAGCGAAGAACTCGGCGAGCGTCTCTGTGTCCGCCCGACTTCGGAGACCATCATCTGTGAGATGTATTCGAAATGGCTGACTTCGTATCGCGATCTGCCGTATCTGTACAACCAATGGTGTTCGGTCGTGCGCTGGGAAAAGCAGACGAGACCGTTCCTGCGCACCAGCGAGTTCCTCTGGCAGGAGGGGCACACGCTTCACGAGACGGCGGATGAGGCACAGGCGGAGACCTTGCAAATGCTCGGCATCTACGAAGAAATGTGCCGTGATCTGCTCGCTCTCCCGCTCCTCGTCGGCAAAAAGACGGAGCGCGAGAAATTTGCCGGAGCGGAGGCGACGTATACGATCGAGGCGATTATGCACGACGGAAAGGCGCTTCAGTCGGGGACATCGCACAATCTGGCGCAGCATTTTACCAAGGCGTTCGACATCAATTATCAAGGGCGCACCGGAGAACTGGAATACCCGCATCACACGTCTTGGGGCGTCTCGACGCGTCTGATCGGCGCCATCATCATGGCGCATGGCGACAACCGGGGGCTTGTGTTGCCGCCGCGACTCGCTCCGACGCAGGTCGTGATCATCCCGATCGCGCAGAAGAAGGAAGGCGTCCTCGAACATGTCGACGCATTGTACCGTGAGCTCCGGGCGGCCGGCATCCGTGTCAAACTCGACGATTCGACGGAGAATTCTCCGGGCTGGAAATTCAACGAATACGAGATGAAGGGGGTTCCGATTCGCATCGAGGTCGGTCCGCGTGACATCGAGGCGGGCCATATGATGGTTTCGACGCGTCACAATCTCGAAAAGGCGGCGTACCCGCGCGAGGGAGCGGTCGAGACCATCCGGTCGCTGATCGATCGGATTCACAACGAGATGTACGAGAAGGCGCGGATTTCGCGTGAGGAGAAGACCTTCGTCGTGACGGACTACGAGAGCTTCAAAGAGCGTATGGCGAACGACCCGGGCGTCGCGAAAGCGATGCACTGCGGCTGTGAGGCTTGCGAGGCGAAAATCAAGGAGGAGACGGCGGTCACGATTCGCTGCATCCCGTTTGAGCAGGAGCATTTGGGCGATACATGCCCATTCTGTGGAGAGCCGGCGAAGTATCAAGTGTATCTGGCAAAAGCATATTAACCGAGACTATGTTTGACGCGAATGTTCTGCGCATCCTCGAGGCACTCCAGGAGGGAATTCACATCGTCGACCGCGATTGCGTGACGGTGTTCTATAATGCCGCGATGGAGTCGATCGAGGGGCTGCGCGCTGAGGACGTCGTCGGTCGTCCGCTGAGCGAAATGTACTCGGATTGGAACCACGATCGGAGCACGATGGTCGCGGCGATCGAGAGCGGACGTCCCATCCATGTCGAAGAACAACAATATGTCAATCATCTCGGCAAGACGATTCATACGGTCAACACGACGCTTCCGCTGTACGAGGGGGAGCGCACCGTCGGGGCGATCGAGATCTCCCGCGACTTCACCACGGAGATGGCGCTGACGGATCAGATCATGGCGCTGCGAAAACCGGCGGAGAAGGTGCAGCGTGCTCCGGCGCGAGGGGAGTTGCGCCGCTATCGGTTCGAGGATTTGATCGGCAAGAGCGATGCCTTTGTCGAGGCGATCCGGCGGGCGAAAAAAGCGGCTGCGACGAGTTCCAGCGTCCTCATCTGCGGCGATACGGGCTCAGGGAAGGAATTGTTCGCGCAAAGCATTCATTATGCGAGCGATCGGGCGAAGGCGCCGTTCATCGCACAGAACTGCGCGGCGATTCCGGAGGGTTTGTTGGAAAGTCTGCTCTTCGGTACGATGAAGGGCGCGTTTACGGGAGCGGAGAACCGCGAAGGCTTGTTTGAGCAAGCCGATGGCGGCACGCTCTTTCTCGACGAGATCAATTCGATGAGCTCGCCGCTGCAAGCCAAGCTGCTTCGGGTTTTGCAGGAGTCCTATGTCCGCCGGGTCGGGGGGACCAAGGACATCCCGGTCGATGTGCGCATCATTGCGTCGTCCAACGAGGCGCCGCAGGTCATGCTCGAGGAAGGGCGGATGCGGCGGGATCTTTACTACCGCATCAATGTCGTCTCGATCGTGTTGCCGAGCTTACGGGAGCGCATCGACGACATTCCGTTGCTGGTCGACCATTTTATACGGGAGTTTTCGGAGCGGTACCGCAAGGATGTTTGGATGCTGTCGAGCGAGCTGCTGGAGGAATTTCGAGCTTATG